>JAYSYM010000350.1:0-4555 GCA_043727635.1 Bdellovibrionales bacterium
ATGGTTCCTTCAACTTGAGTTCTCAACTCTTGTCCTAAAATATTTGTCGCAACACCTAGGCGCTCAGCTCTGAGCTTGTCGGGCACAACCTGGAACTCAGGCTTACCCGGCCTGTGAGTCATGTCGACATCAAGTAGACCCGGATGTTTTTTGAGCTTGTCAGCCACTATTGTCGCGACTTTTTCGAGCTCGACCATGTCGTTACCGAGAATGTTTAAATTAAATGGCCGCTGGCCACCGGCTACCATATCGATATCTTTTACGATCGGGTTGGCAATCTTAAACGGCTTAAGCTGTTCGCGAACCTTCGCTTTAAAATCAGAAGTGTTGATGTCCCGCTTTTTACTCGGGACCATGTTAATGAAGAAAGATGCCTTATTTGCCTGACCAGTTCGACTTCCAACAAACATAATGCTCTGATCAATTTCCTTATTAGCCCGCAGAGTCTCATCGACTTTTTTGGCCATCTCAGTCATCTGATTCAAATTTGTTCCGGGTGGCATATCCAGAGCGACTGAGAATTCACCTGTGTCTTGCGGAGGCAAGAATGTTTTTGGAATAAACTTTGTCGACATCAGGCTCACAACGAAAATCAAGAAAGCCCCGACAAGAATTTTCATCGGGTTGTTGACTGTCCAACCAAGTAATCGCTCGTAGCGATTTTCTAATCGAGTTTGAAAGCGATCAAAACCTTTGAGCGCTCGGCCTATCGTCGCTTCCCATGCATTACCAATTGGTGCGAAGATCCCTTTGCGCGGGCCAGTCTTTTCGCCATGCTTTGCGCCAGCAAAATACGCTGAGAGCATCGGTGCCATTGTCATTGCATCAAATAGACTGATGAGCATCGCAAAGCAAATTGTCAGTCCAAACTCTTTAAAGAACTGCCCCACCACACCTTGCAAGAACGCGATCGGACCAAACACTGCAACAACCGCAAGCGTCGTTGCGATAACCGCAAGTGTAACTTCTTTGGTGCCGTCAGAAGCCGCTTGAATAGCCGTCTTACCCATCTCAAGGTGGCGAAAGATATTTTCTCGCACCACAATCGCATCATCGATCAGTAGTCCCACCGCCAAACTTAAAGCAAGAAGGGTCATAATGTTGATCGAGAATCCGCACACCCACATTAAGAAAAACGCGCCGACTAATGAGTTTGGAAGCGCAAGCCCAGTAATGAAAGTTGAGCGACCACTCCCTAGGAAGAAGTAAACAACCAAGATTGTAAGGAAAATCCCAATCATAATTGCTTCTTTAACATCATCGACGTTAGCCCGAATCGGTTTTGCGCCGTCTCTTGCCACTGCCACTTTTGCCGAAGCGACTTTACTCTTAATTTCTTTATCGATTTTGAGAACACGGGCCTTCACTGCATCAGCAACAGCAATCGTGTTTGAACCTGATTGACGGAAAATCATTAGATAAATCGACTTCTGACCATTATAGAAAGCTCGAGAAGTTTCATCCTCAACTGTGTCGACTACTTCGCCGACATCGTTCACTGTCACGGGAACGTCGTTTCCGAAGAAACTCACAATCACCGAACCAATATCTTTTACAGTTTTGAATTCGCCAAGTGTGCGAATAACTGTCTCTGAGTTTGGCTGATCTACTTTCCCTGCGGGAATGTTCGCGCCAGCGGCACCAATTCGGGCATTTACGGCCGTGGCCGAAAGCTCGAAGGTCTTTAACTTCGCGCGATCCAAAGCGACGTGAATTTCTCGCTCTCGACCGCCGATGATGTCGACCAGACCAACTTGTGAGACTTGCTCGATGCGAGGCTTTAATTCTTTGTCAGCTAAGTCGAAGAGCTCGCCTTCCTTTAAGTCAGCAGTGACTGAAAGAATAAGGATGGGCTGATCGGCGGGATCGATTCGTCGAATGACAGGTTCCTCGATATCATCGGGAAGCTTTCGCTTTGCAGAAGTAACTCGATCGCGAATTTGTTGCTCGGCATACTTAATATCAGTTTCAAGTGAGAACTCCGCAACGACAACACTCACACCTTCGTTGTTCGTTGAACTAAGTCGCTTGATGCCAGTGACCGTTGAAATCTCATCTTCGTAAACTTTCGACACGAGAGTTTCAACTTCGGCAGGCCCTGCACCCGGATAAATTGTAGTCACAGTAACTACCGGAAACGTAATATTTGGGAACATATCTACCGGAAGTTTCGTGATCGACATCAAGCCCATAACGAGAATGACGAAGACTAGTGCGGTGACGAAGACAGGTCGTTTGATTGCTAAATCTGCCAGTCTCACTGACTACCTCCCGCAAAAGTTCTAAGCCTTGCGTATTGGTTCAAAATATCAAACTGCGTGCGGATTCTGTTGAGTTGCGCAGAAGCGTAGTCATTTTCAAATTGAATAACTTGAAACGTAGTGGTTCGCCCTCTTCCGTGACGAACTCTTTCGTATTCCATCTTCTCGCGGGATGCTTTTTCAATTTCAGCCGCAAGTTTGTAACGAGCGAGACTATCTTGAAGGCTAATCGATAGATCTTTCCATAGACGCTCCGACTCGAACTTTCGATAGTCATAGTTCAATTGTGCTGCTCGAGCTTCGCCCTTGTAGCCTTTGACTGTGTCATTCGTTGTGCCGAGATCGAGGGGAATCTCTAGCTTCACACCTACAGCATAATTCGGACGATCGTTACCCAATGATTCTTTGGTAGCTGGATATTTGGCAGCATCTCGTCCGTTATGTGCGAGGCTTGCATAAACATCTACTAACGGGCGATTTTTTTCTGCCCCTAAGTTCGCTTGTGCTTCGGCGATCCGAGCTTCTTGCTCGGCAGCTCGTACATCGTCTCTTAATCCTGCACGCTCTGGGAGTCGCATACGGGCATCAATTACATCACCGCTAAATGCCATCAAGTCTTCAGGCACTACATCAGAATCGAGGCCGCGCATTGTATTGAAATTACGCGAAGCTGCTTTTTCTTCGTCGACAGCCCCTCGTAATTCGAGTTCACGCGCGAGGTACGCAGTACCCGCCTGCAACGAATCAGAGCGATCCCCTAAGCCAGAGCGTTGGCGACCAGAACTCCAGCCGCGAAGTCGCTCGGCTCGCTGAAGATTTTCTTTCGATAGGTCAACGGCTTCTCTCGCAAGGGCTAACCGCCAGTAAGAAGCTTCTGCTCCCGAAACCATTTCCTTTTGAGCAAAGCTGTTTCCGTATTTAGAAGCGAGTGACTGAGCCGACTGAAGTTGTTTTGCTGCGCGAGTTTGTCGACCGAAACCGTTTCTCCATAGTGATTGATTGAGCTCAAGCACCGGACTGCCAGTGTAATAGCTTCTAGGATTCACAAACCCGGGATTCGCGTCTGGTACCGACGTCCAGCCGAATTTGTAGCTCAAAGTTCCCGCTAAGCCAAAATCAGTGATTTGCCTAATGCCCAAACTATAATTATAGCCGCGCTTAATATCGCCAACAGCTAAACTTCCAGACTCTGTGCGATCATCGAAGTAAGAGGCGTCACCCACAATCGTTGGACGGGTAATCAGCTTATATTCATCGGCTCTTAAACTTGCACTTTCAGACGCCAGCTCCGACCCGTTAAAAGCACTATTCCCCTCGCGAACTTGACCTATGTAAGAATCAAGTGGCAACTCCGGAGTCTTCTCTGCTGGTTTAAGAACTGCTTTTGCTATTGGTTTTTTCTTTCCTTGGGCATGGACCACATCAAGTAGTCCGACTTGAATAAGTGCACCCATTAGAATTGCAAACCACAACTTGCAAACTACCGACTTCATATTGATCGCGAAGTTCATACTTTTTCCCTTAATAAACCGTTCACGTTGATCGCAACAACTTGTTCAACGACTTTTTTTCGATGATTTTCGTCCTGGAGGGTCACTCCATACATTTCTTTTCCGAGGTGATCCATCTTGCACATGTGAATAATCGCTCCATGTAAGTTTGAAGCGGCAATAAGTGAGTCCACATCTGAACGAATAATTTTTTCTTTTTTCGCCGCTGCTAAAAACTGATGAAGCTTTTCGAAAATTTTTAGGAAGGTATTAGCAAAAATGTCTTTGCAAATCGGCAGCCCTGAATCGATTTCTCTTTGGACGATGCTGCAGAAGTCAGGCTTCTCAGTCATGAAGTGAAACACTTCTTCAACAAACATATTCAAGCGAACTTTGAATTCTTCAACCGATGATGGCGGCACTAAAATACGTTCGGCAACCGACAAACGAGCACTTCCGAACTGCTGAAGTACAGCTCGGTACAGCCCCTCTTTACCTTGAAAGTGATAACTCACAAGGCTGACATTCACTCCAGCCCGCTCAGAGATGTCTTTTACAGTTGTGCCGTCGAATCCAACTGTCGCAAACAAGCGAGTGCCCGCCTGAATCAACGCTTCTTTGGTGTTCTCAGGAGATGGAGCTGCCTCCACCATCTTGACGTTTTTTTGATTTCCCATGTTTCATGAGATAATGGACGCAGCGCATTTCGTCAAATGAACATTTGAATTAATTAAACGAATGTTACAAAATGATAAACACCTATTTAAAACAAATATATTCCATTTAATGCTGCTAACGCGTCTG
>JAYSYM010000351.1:0-1393 GCA_043727635.1 Bdellovibrionales bacterium
CATTTGCCGGATAAAGCCATCGACGTACTCGATGAAGTAGGAGCTAAGACTCGGATAGCCGCTAAGAACAATGAAGTTAAAACGATCAAAGTTGGCGACGTTGAAAAAGTTGTTGCTGCAATTGCGCAAGTTCCGATGGCTTCAGTTTCTGTGAATGATAAATCACAACTTAAGAGTCTTGAGTCAGATCTTAAAGCTGTCGTCTTCGGCCAGGACAAAGCAATTCAAGCAGTAGCGACCGCAATTAAAATGTCTCGTACTGGTTTGGGTCGAGACAACAAGCCGATTGGTTCGTACTTATTTGCGGGCCCAACCGGTGTTGGTAAGACTGAAGTTTGTAAGCAACTCGCAAATGTTCTCGGCAATCAGTTCATTCGATTCGATATGTCTGAGTACATGGAGAAGCACGCGGTCTCTCGTTTAGTCGGCGCACCTCCGGGATATGTTGGGTATGAAGAAGGCGGATTACTGACAGATGCTGTGACGAAAAATCCTTATGCAGTTCTTCTCCTCGATGAAATCGAGAAAGCTCACCCTGACATTTACAACGTCTTGTTGCAAGTGATGGACAATGGTTCACTCACCGATGCTCAAGGTAAGTCTGCTGACTTCAGAAATGTTATTTTGATTATGACTACGAACGCTGGTGCCGCTGACGCAGCAAAAGGTTCGATGGGAATTATCAGAGATAACGGACAGAGTAAGTCGATGGATGCAATCAAACGCACCTTCACGCCTGAGTTTATTAACCGACTCGATTCGATCGTTCACTTCGATGCATTACCTGAGCCGGTAGTGCTCAAAGTTGTTGGTAAGTTCTTGGGTGAACTCACTAATCAACTCGGTAAAAAGAAAATTGAAATCGAAGTTTCTGAAGAAGTTGAGCAATGGTTGCTGACAAAAGGGTTTGATCCTCTTTACGGAGCTCGTCCTCTTGCTCGCACGATTGATGAGCACATCAAGAAGCCCCTTGCAGATGAAATCTTATTTGGTCGCTTAGAAAAAGGCGGCAAAGTTAAGGTCGTCCTCAAGGAAGATAAGCCCACTTTCGAATTCGCCTAACCACCAAAGGTAGGCCGTAGCTTTTCTCAACTCGTTGCATTGAGAAAAGCTACGGCCTACCTTGACGAAACTCTGATAAGGTACAAATTAGAGTTACTTATAAGGAGTTGAATCAATGGCAATGTTTAAACGTATATTTCTCTTCGCCTTAGTTAACATCCTGGTACTTGCGACAGTTCAGATCGTCTACACGATCGCAGTTTCCGTTGGTCTCATCCCGCCTTTTAATTCTGGCATGGCTGGGCTTGCTGCATTCTCATTACTTTGGGGTATGGGCGGCGCATTCATTTCGCTTCTCTTGTCTCGTCAAATGGCAAAGTGGATGATGAAG
>JAYSYM010000352.1:0-1393 GCA_043727635.1 Bdellovibrionales bacterium
GAGGCCCATGGCGGCGCTAAGTACATCATCGTCACCGCTGATCACCTCGAGGATCAAGAGTTCGCACATACCTTTGCGACAGCAGGAACACTTCGCAAACTCCAGCTCACCAACGAGCTTTTTAAGGAACTTGATGTCTTCGGGACGCACTCCCCGATTCTTTTGTGTGAGTCACCAGAGATGCCTGAGTGGCTAAATGAAAACCAGCTCAAGGAGCGCGAAATTCTGTGCGCATTGTCTGACCCCTCAAATTTAGGTGCGCTTATGCGCTCAGCAGCCGCGTTTGGCTTTTCAAAAATCGTATTGTTAAAAGAGTGTGCATCACCGCTCCACCCGAAAGCCATTCGCTCGGCCAGCGGAGCTTTTGCATCAATCAAATTTGCTCGCGGACCCTCGATTAAAGAACTGACTTCGCCTGATGCTAAAAAATACGAAGTAGTTAGCAACTTGATAGCTCTTGATATGCACGGCAAAAGTATATCCGCATATAAATGGCCCGAGACTTTTCGGCTACTGATCGGTGAAGAAGGCCTCGGAGTGCCGCAAGATTTGCAGGCAATTCGCCTGAAAATACAAATCGACGGTGTCGAATCACTCAATGCAACCGTTGCAGCAAGTATTGCAATGTTCGCAGCATCCTCGCAGAATCGACAACCGTGAACATCAGAATTTGGAAAGCCATTAAGAAATCGAGAGTCTTCCGTCGCGACCTGTGGACGATTCTCAATGACGTCAGTCCAAAAGCTCCGTTCAAGGAGCAAGTCGAGTGGCTAGAAGAAATCATTTCTTGGATTAGAATTCCCACGAAACCCGATGAAAAGGCGACGCCAGGTGTTCAGCACATCCAAAATGCGCGAGTAAAGTTCCTCCTGATGATTTTGGATCGAACTCCCGAACTTCGCGAAAAAGTAGCGCAAACACTCAGCTCAATTCTGTTAGAAACTCATTCGGTTGTTCTATTCTCTGAAGTTGGAATTAACAGCGAACAAAGCTTTTTAGCAGAAGCTACTGATAGAGTTTTGCGCCAGTTAGTTCCGATGCCTGCCGACGAACGTGATCTTGCAGAGTTGTTCAACCGAATTTTTGGCGCAGAAGACGATGCTTACTGGGTGTCGGGTTTAGATGAGACGTTGGTGACATCGCTCCACGAACTCCTGACTTTCGACGACCGATCAAAGAGTGAGCTCGCGGAACTTTTTCAAAGCTCGATAAAAAGCTCTTTAATAGCGCTCACAGCACAAGCGACTGCCATTGGGGTTTCGCCTGAAATTCGCGCCCGTTCTCAAGTGAGAAAGATTCGCGAGTCGGCCTTCATAGAACTCACAATGAAAATCAATTCGGTTTTCGATAATGAAGTGAATCTTGAATGGATCGCGCAGGCTGAAGAGATAAC
>JAYSYM010000353.1:0-4540 GCA_043727635.1 Bdellovibrionales bacterium
TTGCGCGCGAGTTAACCTGCGGTTCACGGAAATTAGTCACGTGACTCGCTCTTGCTAAATTAGTCACGTGACTCGTTTGGTTTGCATTAAAATTTTCGAAAAAAATATCGATTCAGAAATTTATTGTTTGACAGGTTTTTCGACGTCTTCAGCTTCGACGAGCGCAAAAATAGTTTTGCGATCACGCGCGGGAACGCCGAGCGTTTTTACTCTTCACTGCGGGGTGGCCACGAGTTTTAACAGGCGCGTGAAGCAACTTCTCGAATGGTCATTTTCTTGAGGGAAAATCGCAAAAATCTCTTTTTGAAAGCCGTGTTACATAATTGTTGAATCGAACTGCCACAGGGAGACTTAAATGCATGAATTGCGAATCATTGAGCGATCACCAAGCGAAGTAGCAGAAGTAGGAAACGAAGTAGCAAACTTACGGATAGACTCTGCGACAAGACAATCTACATTTGGCGAGATTCATAAAGAGGCGATGGCTGCGGCGAAACAATTGAAGTTAAATTACCTTTGGGTATTTGAATCGCTACTAAAAGTTGAAAGCCAGCAGGTCTATCATCAGTTCGAGGTTCCGAGCCTGTACCTGTATTGTGTGGAGCTTCTTGAGCTCTCGCCGAGTGTGGCGCGAGATTTTATTACGGTAGTTCGAAGGTCTCTTGAAGTTCCGGAGTTGGCGGCGGCTGTTCGCGCTAAGCGAGTTACAATTTTTAAAGCTAAAAAGATTTGTTCCGTCGTAAATTCGGCGAACTTTAAGGAGTGGATCGAGTTAGCTGAGACTTGCTCCACTCGAATTGTCGAAAAAGCGGTGGCGCAGGCGAATCCGAAAGAGGCCGTTGCTGAATCTCTTGTGTATGCGTCGGCTGAGAGGCTGGAGCTAAAACTTGGCGTAAGCGAGGAGTGGGCGGAGCTTCTAAAGCACACGAAGGACTTGTTGTCGCAGAAATATAAGGAGGCGGTAACTTCGGAGGAAGCGCTGTTCATATTGATGAGTGAACACTGCGAGAAGAACGATCCGGTCAGAAAGGCGCTGAGAGTGAAAGTCGCGTCGCCAAACAAATCAGTTCGGCCCGAGCTGGCGGGCACGGAGGCGAGCCGTTATCGGCCTGCGAAAGTTGAGCATCTTGTGAATCTGCGCGACCAGAATCAGTGCGCATATATAGATGTGCAGGGGAAGCGTTGCGATTCGAAGCGATGGCTAGACAAGCATCACATTCAGCACTTCGCTGGCGGAGGAAAGCACACAGTGGAAAATCTCGAGACGCTCTGTTCGGCACACCATAAGATCAAACACCTTCAGTAGATTGGAACGAGTCACGTGACTAATTTAGCAGGATGCTAAATTAGCGCGACAGCTCGAAGAGCAAGGGCAGGAGCCCGCAGCACTAATTTAGCAGGTGCTCGCAGCCCTCGCGGAGGCCGCTTATCGCAGTAAGGATTTCGCAAGAGCTTTGAAAAAAATCCCTGGACTGGTGTGAAGTAAACGGCAAAAACGGTGCGGCTGAACTTTTACGAGCAGTTCGCGCCAACTTCTGTGTCACCATTTCTGGCACACGTGTTGCTTTAGATGTCTGCAAGTGACAACGAACGTCACCGGGGATTGTAAAAACTAAACGGGGAAGCAGCGATGAAAAGTGTAGTTGTGTTTGCAGGTCGTAACGGAGTGGATTTTTCAGAAGTACGTACATCAGTTCTTCGAATTCCAGAAGTATCAATCAAGATACGTCAGGCTCAAAAAGCTATTGATCAAATGGGTTTAGAGCAAATTGATCTTCTTGCGATTGCAAATTCAGACGACGCAGTTCTTAACAAGAACTCTTCAATTAAAATCATTCTTTCTTCTTTAGTGCAGTTAGCACTTTTCGAGCGCTCACTTCGCTCACAAAGGAAGCCAAGCTACTTGATGGCTTCAACTCAAGAGCCGAGTGTACTTGATCTTATTAAGGGTGAATCGATCACTACTTTTGTTCAGAGAGCCCTAGCTACACAAGCTCAGCAACTTAGCGACGACGTTTCTTCAGCAAACGTTATTCAGCTTAATGCAGAAGCTGCAGAAGACATGACTGTAGTTGAAGTGAACATCGCCGAAAACGGCGCCTTAAAGTCAGTTAATGAAGTTCTCAAAGGTTCAGATGCAAAGAAACTCTTCAACGAACTTATTGAGAAAATGAACGTTACTAAATTCGTAAACATCGGGCCGAGCAACGCTCTTGCTAGCAGCAACGACGAAGCGCTTGAGTCAGTAACTGTTATCGACTCAATCGAAGCTGACCCAATTTTGAATTGGTTCTGGCAAGGTTTGCGACCGGTAGCAAACAGCTACGCTGTTTAGTTGTTAACTGTTAACTTTTCTTTGGATCCCAGATGACTTCATTGACGTTCGCGAGTTGGTTCAATTTGCGAGCGAGCACAAAGAAGTAATCACTTAAGCGATTGAGATATTTCACAACAATCGCTTCAACTTCCTCAGCCTCTCCCATTTGTACGCAAAGTCGTTCGGCTCGTCTTGCAACTGTTCGCGCAAGATGAGCAAACCCCGCGGCTTTCGAGCCACCGGGCAAAATGAAGTGCTTAAGCTCAGGCAGATCTTTGCCGTAAAGATCCATCCACTTCTCCAAATTAGAAATGTCATCTTCACTCACGACAGGCATTGTTGCGCGCAGTCTTAAATCGTCGCACGCTAAGTGGCTGCCAACATCAAAAAGTGAACTCTGAATTTTACTAATGTGATTAAGAATAAAGTCGTAATCGGTTGCAACGTGCGGCTTCCCGCCGCGAGTTTGGTCGTACACAATTTCGGCTGCAATAAGGCCGGTCGCCGAGTTTGTCTCGTCAACCGTACCGTAAACATCAAGTCGCAGAGCAGACTTTGCTACGCGTTTGCCTCCAACTAGAGAGGTCTGACCTTTATCGCCCATCCGAGTGTATACCTTCATCGACCTAAACATATCTCCTGCTGACGCATTATTGCTACCAAAAAGTACCAGCTACCTTTTAGTATCGAGGGATGAAATCGCTATTTATTACTATTCCGCATTCTGGAGAACGCATTCCAGACGAGGCACCTTGGCTAAAAGGTTTGCCCGAAACACTACTCATGTATGACGTCGATCGTTACGTCGACCGACTTTACGAGCCAACGATCGCTAAATTTAAAATCCCAAGTGTAAAGACGGAGTGGCATCGGTACGCCATCGACTTAAATCGCCTCGAAGATGATGTCGATGCTGACTCTGTCATCGGCGACAAAAATCCTTCAGGAAAATATCCTCGTGGACTGCATTGGTCGATCACGACAATAGGTGAGCGGCTCATGCCGAAGCCGATTACAAAAGATCTGCACGACGTGCTTGTAGCAAAGTATTTCAATCCATTTCATCAACAAGTCAGGGAAACTGCTGCAAAGTTGAAAGAGGCGGGTGCAACAGAAATTTATCACATCGATGCGCATAGCATGCCGTCGATCGGCACTAAAGAGCATCGCGATCCGGGTGAAACGCGAGCCGATATTGTAGTGAGCGATTGCGGCGGAGTAAGTTGCTCAGCTTGGTTTAAAGATTTAGTGATCGATGCTTACGAAAAAACAGGATTTAAAATCGCCTACAACTGGCCATATTTAGGCGGGCGGGTGACTGAAACTTACGGCCGCCCAAAAGAGAATCATCACTCCATTCAGGTTGAGTTAAAGCGCGATCTGTATATGAATGAGAAAACTAAAGCGTTTTTGCCTGGGCCTTCAGCAGAAGTTCAGAAGAAACTCGAAGCAGCTGTGTCAACCATCTTGAAAGGGCTGAAGTAGCATGCTACCTGCACTCCAAACATCTCGGAGGATATTCAATGCAGCTGGTTGTAACCCGCCTAGTAGGCCGTCTCGCGCAGCGCCGCTTTCTTGTGCTTTTAGTAAGTATCCATCTCTTCGCTTTTTTGATGTCTTTTGGTTTCTAACTTTAAGCAGAGGGCATCTCTCAAGTGACTGCTAAGCCCAAGCCCGCGCTCTCATTTCGTAGAGTCATCAAATTCTTCGCTTCATTGAAGCTTGCCGTCCTAATTGTATTAGCCATCGCCGGCATCAGCGCTTGGGGAACAATCGTTGAATCCAAGTACAATGCGCAAATCGCGCAGATGACGGTTTACCACTCTGTCTATATGTATGTAGCGCTCATCGCCCTTTGCGTGAGTCTGATCGCAGTGATGGCTGATCGTTGGCCATGGCAAAAAAAGCATACAGGTTTTATTCTCGCACATATTGGAATCATTATTTTGATACTGGGTTCAGTATTCACTCGCTACTTCGGTGTTGATGGGAGTGTCGCCGTTGGTATCGGAGAATCTTCGCAAGCGGTAACGTTAAGCGAAGTCGATCTGACGGTTTATGCTTCGCTCGATGGCGATCAAATCCGAAAGCTTTACGATTATTCTGAATCCACTGGTAAGCAAGCTCAGTTCTTTGGCCGGTCATTCGAAAAAGATCCTCTAAAAATCTCTGTCCCTGATGGTGAAATCACAGTCGTCGAACATTTTGCGTTCGCGATGAGAA
>JAYSYM010000354.1:0-1387 GCA_043727635.1 Bdellovibrionales bacterium
AAGAGCACGATCGAAGAAAGAAGCTTCTCAGCTTCTCACTTTGAGTCGAAGTCTCAGATGGACGAAGCGGTTGCTTCTCGCGGTGGTGCAGATCGCATCGCTTACAATCGTTGGAATCAAGCGCAAGGTCACATTCAAGCGATCGCTCTCGAGCACGCTTCACTTGTGATCTACGGATCTCCTGAAACTTCAAACCGCAAATCGGCTGGTTTCATGGATGTGTACTCAACTCTTTCTGCGGCTGAAGAAACTTCAAAGCAGATGGTTGATTGCGGCGGTCTGGGTTCAGACAACACTTCAATGCTTTTAGTTTGCTGGGGCGAACGATCAGTGTTTGGTGTTTACCCGACTGGTTCACAAACTGGTTTGAAACGTACCGATCGTTCTGCAGGTAACCTACGGGTGCAAATCCAAGGTACTGATGAGAACGGCGCTGCGGGTCACTTCTGGGGATACGAAGAGCAATTCGAAGTTGATCACGGTTTGGTTGTAAAAGATTACCGCCAAGCAGCTCGGGCTTGTAACATCGACGTATCAAACCTTGTGGCTGGTACTGGTGTTGACTTGATCGAAGCGATGATCGAAATGCTTTACAAGATCCACACTATGTCAAACGGTCAAGCGGTGTTCTATGTAAACCGTACGATCGAAGCTCACCTTGATAAGCAATCGCTTACAAAGGTTGGCGCGGCTGGTGGGTTGACTTACAAAGACTACCAGGGGTCACCGATCCTTCACTTCCGAGGCGTTCCAATCCGTCGCTCAGACGCATTGTTAAACTCAGAAGCGACAGTCGTTTAATAGCAGCTTAGATAACGGCGGGGAGAAATCCTCGTCCTTTGTTTCTAAAATTTTTTTAATGGAGGCTCGAATGAGCGGTATCAGATTTGACGTAGAAAACCAATTATCGTTGGCTCAAGGTTTCACCGGCGCGGCTACTGTATCGACTAACTCTTACGCCAAACAAACTGCGGCGCAGGACATCTCAATCGGTCGCCGACTTGCATTGTTGGTTTTACCGACGATCGCTCAAGGCGCTGGTTCAACAATGGTTGTTGAAGTGATTCAAGCAACTGACGCGGGATTAACTGCGGGTATCGATGTTCTTAGTTCAGCAAGCGTTCTTGCGGCGAACATGGGTTTAGGTAAGCAACTTGAAGTTCCAATTCCACAAGGTACAATGACTAAGAAGTACATCGGTGCTCGAGTGACATTGACTGGTGGAACGACAACTATCACAGCTGATATCTATCTTATGCCACAAGATGAAATCGCTGAGAAGTTCAAGTCATTCCCTAAAGTAGTTCAAGCTTCAGTATAAGGAATAACTAAATGAGCAACAGAGATATGCCAGCATCACCAGAGGCCGGAGAAAAACCGGCTGAAG
>JAYSYM010000355.1:0-1384 GCA_043727635.1 Bdellovibrionales bacterium
GTACGAAACCAGCCAGCGTTTTCCCGTCTTTAAGTCATAAGTAAACAAATCTGCGTTTCGAGATTTAAGGGCTGGGTGATAGGCCATCGCTCGGTACGAGATGTAGCGACCGTCTGGCGACCAAGCAGCTGAATTGGCAATCGACTTATGAAAACTAATTTGCTTTTGATTTCCACCATCCCAGTCCATCACAAAAATTTCGCGTTGCTCTTTTCCCGCAGTACGAGTGACAGCAAATTTCGTCGTAAAGATTCCTTGCTTACCAGTCAACTCACGAACGACGTCGTTGGCATAAGTGTGAGCGACTAATCGAGCTTCTGAAACTTTTGATTTATAAGCCTTAGCAAAAACCAATTTCGCTTGCGGAACATGATAGAGGTAGGTTTCGAACGTAAGTTCACCGCCAACTACTTTGTAGCCAGCACGAATCAAAAATTCAGAGCCGATTTGCTTCCAAGATGAGAAATTAAATCCGCCAGCTTCGCCTGGTCGAAGGCCAACTTTTGTTGTGTCCTCAAGAAAAGCTTCGGGCTTGATGAAATCAAAGTAAGAGCTCACTGAAAGATCGTACAAAACCGTATCGTAAATATCTTTAGCGACTTTGTCAGTGCCGGCGGCAACTCCCGGAGTTGAGAGCAGATTGAATTGCGGAAGAGCAATCAAACTCTTTTTAACTTTCGCTTCGCCAGCCTTGATGTACACCTGTGATTGCGCTTCTGCGTGACTAAAGTTCGACAAGCAAAAGATGAGAAGTGATACCTGCAAGAGTCGTTGAGCTAACTTCATTTTTACTTCCTCTGAAAACATTATTCTGGGAAGCCAACTTCAAAGCCGTCGACCGCAAAAATATTTACGAGTCGATCGGGTGGCGGAGCAAATGGTGCCGCCTTCTGAATTGCTTCCATGCACCTATCATTAAACACTTGGTTGGGAGAACTTTCAGTCATTACCATCTTGGTAATCGAGCCGCGAGAGTCTAGGTAAACCACAACCTTTGCCTTAAAGTTAGCATTCTCGAGGTAGGCCGGCAATGACCAGTTCTGTTTGATCCGGTCGTCGATCGAGGCGATGTAGTCATCATTTTCAATCTTGGCAATTCCGGTGAGAGAAGAGCCGGGAGAAAGAGCATTACCTTTAATCGGAGCGGTGTTACCTGGCTTCGCTTCAACGGCTGGCTTTGGTGCGCCCTGAAGTCGCTTAAGTGCTTCGAGTCTTTGTAGTGCGCTGGTTTGCGCAGTCTTAGTTTTTTTCAGATCAATAGCATCAGGTTTTTTTGGTTCTGGTTTAGGTAGCGCTGCTGTTTGCGGCTTTGGTTCTGATTGAGGTTCAGCCTTCGGCTCGACCACTGGCGCAGGAGGTGCTTCGGTTTTTACTTCAGACGGAA
>JAYSYM010000356.1:0-4525 GCA_043727635.1 Bdellovibrionales bacterium
TGCAGCTTGTAGAAGGAATTCGTGGTCTGCAAACTTCAGATGAAACCTTTAAACTAACTCGCGAGTTAGCTGAGAAAATGGGTAAGACGTTTGTTGAAGGTCGCGACATGCCGGGCTTCATTGTTAACCGCGTGCTCATGCCAATGATCAACGAAGCTGTTTATGCATTGTATGAAGGAATTGCTGACGAGAAATCAATCGACGAAGCAATGAAGCTCGGAACGAATCAACCGATGGGCCCACTAACACTTGCCGATTTCATTGGGCTTGATACCTGCCTTGCCATCATGAATGTGCTTCATGATGGTTTGGGTGATACAAAATATCGACCATGCCCGTTACTTGTTAAATATGTTGAAGCCGGTTGGCTCGGCCGCAAATCAGGTCGCGGATTTTATAAATACTAGGAGTTTTTGTGCAGACGATAGTTTTAAACATCGAAAACGGAATCGCACTACTCACGGTCAACCGACCTGATTCGCTAAACGCTCTCAATAAACAAGTGATCGTAGATTTAGCTGAGGCGGTTAATTCAATCGACGCTGACCCGACGGTTCGGTGCGTGATCGTTACGGGAAGTGGAGACAAAGCTTTCGTTGCCGGCGCAGACATCAAAGAAATTGACCAGCTCGAGAGTTCTGAAGCTTACAGGTTTGCGATTACAGGCCAACATCTTTTCTCTAAAATTGAAACGTTGCGAATGCCGGTGATCGCGGTCGTCAATGGTTTTGCTCTTGGAGGCGGCCTTGAGCTTGCTTTAGCTTGCGATTTTATAATTGCAGCAGATGACGCAAAATTTGGCCTTCCTGAATGCACTCTGGGGATTATGCCTGGTTACGGCGGAACAATTCGCCTTGTGAGAAGAGTTGGTTCCGCTCGCGCAAAAGAAATTGCAATGACTGGCGGATTTTACTCAAGCGCTGAGGCTATGAATCTGGGTGTAGTAAACAAAGTTGTTCCGAAGGCTGAGCTGATGGCGGCGGCGCAAAAAATGGCGCAAACTCTTGCATCACGCGCACCGAAAGCCTTAACGGCGATTAAAGAATCAATTCATCAAAGTCCCGATTTAAGTCTCGCCGAAGCTTTCAAGTTGGAAGCAAAGCTTTTCTCGCAACTCTTTGGTAGTGCAGATCAAAAAGAAGGAACAAAAGCTTTCGTTGAAAAGCGCAAGCCAGTGTTCACCGGAAAGTAGAAGATGGCCTATCAGCCGAAGAATCCAATTCGAATCGTAACTGCAGCGTCATTGTTCGATGGGCACGACGCGAGTATTAACCTTATGCGCAGGCTCCTTCAGGACATGGGTGCTGAAGTGATTCACCTTGGACACAATCGGTCGGTGCTTGATGTGGTTACGACTGCACTTCAAGAAGGTGCACAGGGTATTTGTATCAGCTCTTATCAAGGTGGGCACATGGAGTACTTCAAGTATATGAAGGATCTCTTGCGCGAAGCCGGCTGTGATTACGTAAAGATTTATGGTGGTGGTGGCGGCGTTATCATCCACGAAGAAAAACGCGCGCTTGAAGAATACGGGATCGCACAAATCTTCCATCCTGAAGACGGAAGACGACTGGGGCTAGAAGGAATGATCGAGATGATCATCCGAGGTTGCGACTTCGCAATTGGTCCGCAAGCAAAGTCAGCGAGCTTAAAAGATCCGCGTGGTGACTTTCCGAATCGTTCAATTGGACTTGCGATCTCCGCGCTCGAAGAAACTGGAAAGATTCCAGCGGAACTCGAAGCTGACTTAGCAAAATTTAAAATGAAGAGCGGCAAAGCTGTGCCGCCGATTATTGGTGTCACGGGCACAGGCGGCGCAGGTAAGTCGTCACTTGTTGACGAGTTAGTGCAGCGTTTTTTAAATGCTTATCCGGGAATAAAAATTGGTGTCGTGTGTGTTGATCCGTCTAAGCGAAAGACTGGCGGCGCACTTTTGGGCGATCGAATCAGAATGAATTCGCTTTCTCGATCGGGCACTTTTATGCGATCAATAGCGTCTCGCGGATCGGGTAACGAGATCGCAGCAAGCTTGCCGGTTGTTTTGAATTTTCTCAAAAGTCTCGAGTTTGATCTTCTGATTGCTGAAACTTCAGGTATTGGCCAAGCCAACGTAGCGATCACTGAAATTTGCGATTTAAGTCTTTACGTCATGACTTCTGAATTTGGTGCGCAATCGCAGCTCGAAAAAATTGACATGATTGATTTTGCTGACTTGATTGCTATCAACAAGGCAGATCGTCGCGGCTCACTCGATGCACTTCGCGACGTGCGCAAGCAATACAAGCGCTCGCGAAAGCAGTTTACGCTCGAAGATGAGAAAGCTCCCGTTTTCCTCACTCAAGCAGCACAGTTTAATGATGAAGGTGTGAACCAGCTCTTCTTTAGACTTTCAGAAGCGATTGGTGACAAGTCGAAAGGTGAGCGATGGGTTTTGTCCTCTGAGTATCGCTCACAGGTAAAGGGCGTGACAAGAAAGTCGATTGTTCCGCCTGAACGACAAAACTACTTAGCAGAAATCGTCTCGAGCGTTCGGGGTTACAAAAAGAAGACAGAAGAAATTGCAGAAGCAGCTTCGCGAGTTGGTGCATTTGAAAAGTTAAAGAATCAGATTAAGGAACTCTCGCAATACGAGAAATTAATTAGCGCTGATCGAATAGCAATTGCTGAAGTTCTACCACAGCTTGAAGGTTGGGATCAGCTACAAGCGAAGTATTCGGGCGACGAGTTTGTCTACCGAGTGCGAGATCGAGAAATTCGTCAGCCGCTAACTCGAACTACGCTAAGTGGAACAAAAATTAAACGTGTTGTTCTCCCGAAGCTAAAAGACTGGGGAGACCGTTTAAGATTTTTGCGTCTAGAGAATGTGCCTGGCGAGTTTCCGTACACTGCCGGCGTATTTCATTTGAAGCGTGAGAATGAAGATCCTACTCGCATGTTTGCGGGCGAAGGTACGCCAGAAAGAACAAACAAGCGTTTTCATTATCTTTCTGAAGGCCAGCCAGCAAAACGTCTATCAACTGCGTTTGATAGCGTAACTTTGTACGGACAAGATCCAGACCCTCGCCCAGATATTTTCGGAAAAGTCGGCGAGAGTGGCGTAAGCATTTGTTCGCTTGATGACATGAAGAAGCTCTATGCAGGTTTTGACCTTTGCGCGCCGTCAACAAGTGTGAGCATGACGATCAATGGACCGGCTCCGATGATTTTAGCATTCTTCATGAACACAGCGATTGATCAGCAAATTGAGAAAAAAGAAAAAGAGCTCGGTCGTAAGCTTAACGATCAAGAGCTAAGCCAAGTAAAGTCTGCGACGTTGAAGCAAGTTCGTGGGACAGTGCAAGCCGATATTTTAAAAGAAGATCAAGGGCAGAACACTTGTATTTTCTCGATCGATTTCGCTTTGAAGATGATGGGCGATATTCAGGAATACTTCGTAAAAAACGAAGTTCGTAATTTTTATTCCGTGAGTATTTCGGGTTATCACATTGCCGAGGCAGGTGCTAATCCGATCAGCCAACTTGCTTTCACTTTAAGTAACGCTTTTACCTTCGTTGAATATTATTTAGCTCGCGGTTTGAAGATTGATGAATTTGCACCGAATCTTTCATTCTTCTTCAGTAACGGTCTTGACCCTGAGTATTCGGTGATTGGAAGAGTGGCTCGAAGAATTTGGGCAATTGCGGTGCGAGACCTTTATAAGGGGAACGATCGTTCGCAAAAGTTAAAGTATCACATTCAGACTAGCGGTCGCTCTTTGCATGCGCAGGAAATTGATTTCAATGATATCCGAACAACACTTCAAGCGTTGATTGCGATTTACGATAATTGTAATTCGCTCCATACCAATGCTTACGACGAAGCCATCACGACTCCGACCGAAGAGTCTGTTCGTCGCGCGATGGCGATTCAAATGATCATCAATCACGAGTTCGGAATGGCAAAAAATGAAAACCCAATGCAGGGAAGCTATTTCACTGAAGAACTTACAGACCTAGTTGAAGAAGCAGTGTTGACCGAATTCCTCCGTATCAATGAGCGCGGTGGGGTGTTGGGGGCGATGGAAACTCAATATCAACGCGGTAAGATTCAAGAAGAGTCGATGGTGTACGAGCATCTGAAGCACTCGGGCGATTTACCAATCATTGGCGTGAATACCTTTATCGATCCGAAGACTCAAGCCTCTGGTTATGTACCTCCAAAAATTGAACTAGCGAGAGCGAGTTACGAGGAGAAACAGAGCCAATTAGAGCGCCTTGGCAGATATAAGAAGTCAAATTCTACCAAGACAGAAGATGAGCTCACTAAGCTAAAACAAGCGGCCTTAGGCGGCGAAAATGTCTTCGAAGCCCTGATGAGTGCGGCTAAATATTGTTCACTCTATCAGATGACCCAAGCGCTCTACGAAGTAGGCGGGCAGTACCGCAGAAATCTGTAAAATCAGTAGTCAGCGATTGTTAGTCCCTAGACCCAATTGGCTAAATGTTTGCGTTTGATTTGTTCCATTTCGTATACTACAAACAGGTCA
>JAYSYM010000357.1:0-1382 GCA_043727635.1 Bdellovibrionales bacterium
AGCATCAGGTGACTTAAGAGGACCGCGAATCGTTCGAACTTATCTTGGGCCCCATGCAGTACCGCCAGAGCACAAATCGGCTGACTCTTACCTAAAAGAAATTTTAGACACTCACTTAACCGCCGTTCGAGACGAAGAGCTCGCAACTCGAGTCGATATCTTTATTGAAGATGGTTACTTCTCGCCGAGCCAAGCAGAGAAATATCTAACGGCTGCTAAAAAACTTGGGTTTGATCTTGTCGTGCATGCTGACCAGCTCACTCACAGTGGTGGAGCAAAGCTCGCAGTAAAAATGGGGGCCAAATCGGCCGACCATCTTCTTTGCATCGACGACTCTGATATCGGGGCCCTTGCTCAATCAAAGACGACTTGTGTTTTGCTTCCGGCGGCTGACCTCTATGTTCAATGCCCTTACCCTCGTGCACGCGACTTGATCGATGCGGGAGCACGGGTAGCGTTAGCAACTGACTTCAACCCTGGTAGCAGTCCAACTCGAGATCTAAGCTTGATCGGAGTACTCGCGCGAGCCCAGATGAAGATGTCATTAGCCGAAGTAATTTCGGCGTACACGATTGGTGGAGCGTATGCGCTTGGCCTTGAAGGGTCGGTCGGCTCACTTGAAGTTGGCAAATCGTGCGACTTCATCACGTTAAGCGCCGATTGGGATCGAATTTTCTATGCGATCGGTGTTCCGGTCGTGGCTCAGACGTGGCGTGAAGGTCGACAGATCTTTTAGTCAAAAAAAAGTTTGCATTTAGTAAAACGTGCTGACTAGGCTTTGAGTAAGAAGAGTTTTGACATGATGTTAAAACGCGGGGGACGCAAATGTCTGAAACAGCGATGTTTGTAACGCAGTCGCAGTTCTTTAATACTGCGTTTAATGCAGCGATTTTCGATGGACCGTTTCGAATTTATTTCGCCCAATATCAAGAGGCTCATGCCTTGAAGATTTACTTTGGACTTCAGAGTCTGATGAAAACCACTTTGAAAGATGAACTGCCGAAGCTTAAAAGCGATCGAAAATGCGTTTTCGTTATGCTTTATCCTAACGAGGACACTTTCTTTAAGTCATTTCCGGTGAGCTTGTCGGCTGGAGCTACGGCATCACCCATGATTTGCAGCGAACGACTTGGTGAAGACTATGTGGTCGGCATTCAAGGGCATCTGAGCGAATCGGGAATCGAAAAACTCCACGCGCAAATTGCTCAGATGTTGAATTAGTTTTTTGAAAAAATAATTACGGAGTTTCTACCAAGAGACTTTCGATCATTTCAGCCGTCTCAGGTGTCGACCAATCATTGGCACCGAATCCGCTAAAAGCCAGGAGTCCTTTTCGATCAAGAACGAAGTTCGCAGGTAAAACTTCGACGCCAAACTCCTCA
>JAYSYM010000358.1:0-1381 GCA_043727635.1 Bdellovibrionales bacterium
AAAGATGCTGTTTAAACTCTCCAGCGTAGCCTCTAACGTCTTTTTTTGACTTCCCGAAGCCTCAGACAAGTCTTGTAAGAGTTTGTTACGCTGGCGGAGCGCTTTTGAATATTCACGAATCAATGAAATCTGCCCCGGGTTCTGCGTGATGATCAATTCATCCAAAAGCAGTCTTCGTTGCTCCGGTCCTTCTTTAATCGCCGACAAACTTTCTGGCGAAAACAAAATCGTCGGAAGTGATCGCGTGAGATCAACAGAGTTCACACGTTTATTATTTAAGTGCGCAGCACGTTTACCATCTGCAATCACAAGCTCCGCTTTGAAATCCATTTCTCGCGATGTGAATAACCCTGTGAGTTTCGAAATTTTGTTTTTGGAATTAAAATTAACGAGCGACTTGTTCTCAGACGGGCGAAACGTGCTTCCGCGCGAGAGAAGATAAACCGCTTCTAGGAAATTTGTTTTCCCCTGCCCGTTGTTACCGACAAAGAAATTCACTCTCTCGTTGAGCTTTATCGAGAGTTGCGAAAAGTTTCTGAATTCGTGGATTTTAACTTCTTTTAGAAACACTGACGTACGTTACCATACCGATCAATCAAGGCAACTAGCGATCAATCGTGCGTGGCAACGTATGTCGGCCGGAAATCCTTCCGGAGGAGCAGCTCGCTAAAAGAAAAAACTCAGCGCTGCTGAAACGTCATTTACATAATTCGCATAAACCGCGAGATGAACCTTTTCGCCGCCGATTCCTATCCCGGCCCAAAAGTTGTGATCTGTATCGTCGTCGTTACTAGTGCTGCTCGAGCGATTATTAAACGTGATGTTATCATTTAGGCTCAACTGCAGAAAGCTCGCGCGAACCATCACTCCAGGCGTAACCATCACTCGGTCAGAGTAAGTCGCCTGGTTTTCGTAATCGTTTTTGCTCGCATCAATTGAAAAAGTCCAATCGGTAGCAACATAAGAATAGCCTGCACCGTAACTTTTTAGTTCGTTACCGTTGCCGCCTGAATCATTCATCTCAACAAGTAATCCAACGCGATGGGTGCCGTGCGGGTTAAATAATACACCCGCGGTATAAAGATCTTCTTCAAATCGCAACCCTACACCGACAGCGTCACCAACAACAACGCCTCCGCTTCCCGCAAGACGGCCTTCGCAGTTGTCGCAATCTCGAGTGTAGTATCCAGCAGCTAAACCTGCCGTGCCGTTACCATATCCCACTTCTGCGCCGTAACCATCATTGCCGTTTCCGTTGTTGTCATCAGTGTCGTGATCAGCTTCGGCCGTAACTCTCCACGAGTTCTGGTAAACAACTCCAACTGGATGTTCCTGAGTGTAGCCCGTCGTAAAGTTGACTGTAGAAGTTAGAGTTGGGGAC
>JAYSYM010000359.1:0-1378 GCA_043727635.1 Bdellovibrionales bacterium
TGGAAGATGAACGAGCTCAAGCTCTCCTCGTCCCATCAACTCGCCGCGCTCAGTGCGAAGCTCAGCTACAAGTAGACCTTCTCTGTTTGGAACTTCGATCGCATAACGACCCTCACGAATCCAAACTGTTCCTTGTTGCCACTGCTCTCCCTCAACTTCTTGGAACACTGTAAGTTCATCGGTTGGTGAAGTAAGAGCTAGACCGTTCGTGAATTCTAAAAGACCACGAACCAAATGCGGCTGAGCTGGATCAATTGATGTATCTGGCTTTAACGAGTTCGGCAGAGGCTTCGGCGTGAGTGCCGCCGTCTTATTTACTTCGTAGTGTCCAAGATCAGCCGAAGGCTTCTTCGTTTGGACTTGTGGTGCGGCTTTAGATGCGATGACGAGTGGTAAGAAGAGGGATTGCAGTAACTCTTCTCTTGAGATCTCGACGACGTGAATCTTGTTGGAAGCGGCCATTTGTTTTTGTAGGGCAATCTGCGCTTCGCGCCGATTTTGATCCACGATTCTTTGTGCATACACGGAGAAATTTTCTCCGGAAGTGATTTTTGTTTTGGATTTTGGAGGCGGGATAATTTCAGCTTGCGCTGAATTATCAAGATCATCCTCCAGCGCTGCGTACGCCGGCGAACTTCGCTCGAGATTAATTTTCAATCCACTCGAGAAGACGCGCGTTTCTGCTTTTTGAATTTGCGCAGGCGCAACAATTGAAAGAGCAAAGAACAAAAGTCCCGCTAGAGCCGATGGCTTACTAAATTTTGTCGCACTAAAAAAGTTACGACCTCTGGGTCTACTGAGATGCTTATACACTTAGCCCTTCCGTGAGCATTGAGTGTTCTTATGCTTAATCCGTTAGTCCTGAATAGTCTGTTAGAAGGGCTTGAAATCGTCAATAATATTGCGGTCTTCCCGACGATTGGCTATGTCGGTGGCAATCTTGTTGGCTAATCGTTCTGAGAGATCGTCATCAAGTTCTGGCTCTGAGTATCCACCGCTAACTTTGCGTTGGCGATAAACCCAAGTCTCTACTTGGTAAGGTCGGCTGGAATTTAATATTGTTGCTCGTGCAAAGGCGCGCTCTCGAGCGTCGGTTCCGTCTTCATCCCATGCGCCCTTGGGAACAAAGTAATTTGAGTCGAACGTTCGACCATTTCTGCTGGTAGTTCGAATTCCTAACGGGAGATTTTTTTGCACAGTTGCGCGAACAACTCCCCAGGGCCGATTGTATTCTCGCGAGGTTGCCGACGTCGTCGAGCACGCCGACAAAAAGGCACAAAATAGAAAAGAAAAGCAGACCAGTTGAATAGTCATCCGCAAAGACAATCTACCCTCTAGTCTTATGTCTAGGTGCTTTGAAGCGCCTGCAAATTCAATC
>JAYSYM010000360.1:0-1378 GCA_043727635.1 Bdellovibrionales bacterium
CGCATGCACATCAACAGCTTGTGAATCAGAGAGTGTTACAACGCATTCGTCTGCATCGAGCATTTCGTTAAGCTCATCACTTGTATAAGTGCGATCCGCAACCCACGTGTAATCACGTACGCCAGACGGAGTTGGAAGTTCTTCGGAACGATCAAGCGACCCGCTGATGGGTCCGTATTTCTGACAAGAGTCTTTCACTGATACTGTTAGCTCAGTTCCGCGCTTAACACCTTTATCAGTAGAGCTAAGTGCTGAGCTGAGACCATATATCCGGTCGTCAGTTGTAGATGCAAGTTCCTGAACCGAGAAGAGTGCTTTTGATTCTTCGGCCTTTGAAGAATTTTTCTGGCCGACTGAACTCACTGCGCACATGTTTTCGGCGCCGCCGCCTTTGCCGCAACCTACTAATACGCTGGCTAGTAATACTGGCGAAATCAACTTAAGGTAACACTTCATCAACCCTCCGTGGGATGTGTGTAAATTCATTGCGAATTTGTTGCGATTTCTAGAAACTTTAAAAAGATTACGAAGTTTTTTGGTGGCGGAATACCCCAAATGTTTTGCACGAAGCTGTACTGTCGATCAGTTGGTTCTCGACGGAAAACTGCACAAATTCCAGGACTTAAGTGCTAAATGAGATGTGAAAATCAGGCGTACGCAGATGTTTGCGACGTGTGGAAATAGGCCTCAGAAGCCGCATTTACGTCGATCATGATTCATAATTTGAAATTCGAATTGTGGAGCTACCAGATTAGATAGTCGGGTCGTTTCGGAAAATCGTGACAACTTGTCACATAACTTTGTCCCGCGCTGTCGTACACCGTTGCAACCGGATTCGTAGCACACTGGCTAAAGAGCGAATCGTGGGCCTCAGCACCCGAAGTCGGGATCGTGAAGCCGCTTATGTTGCGCAGCTCGCGACTCGATCGGAGAGTCGCACACTGATCGGAACCTTCAACGAAAACCCCCGTGTCCCACACGTCAACAGCTACGCCGCCGCCACCGCAATCTCTCTGAGTCAGGAGTGCTACTGCATTCTTCGATGCTAACTCTTGGTACCACCGCGGATAGCCGCTAGTAGCAGTCGAGTACGATATGCCGAGTTGATCAAATGCCGATCTGAAAAACTGAGACGGTTCGCCGGTGTTTCCACTTGCTACGGCTTTCACTGCAGTGAGCACGCTGGCATCTGCTAAAAGTGGCTGTGCAACTTTAAAAAAACTATCTTGTGAGTAGAACGAGCTCTCGGCCGTTTGAAATAAATTTCGCCAGAAGTCGAACAAAGTAAACTCGGGTGCAAATTTTCTAGCAAGTAAATGGTTCATAACCGCGCCACACTCGTAGAAGTTTTTGTAATAACCGCGCTCGTCCGATTGAG
>JAYSYM010000361.1:0-1373 GCA_043727635.1 Bdellovibrionales bacterium
TTCAGACTCATTCGCGAATTGAAGAGTGAAAAAATGTGGGCGGAGTCGACTGTGATCTTAGCGGGCTTGAACGGCTATCCAGTTCAGGGGCGGCCTGCAGAAATAAAGCCTTTAAATCTTTTCTCGGAAGGCACGCGAGTTACTTTGATGATCAAGCCACCTCGCAAAGATTACGATGAGCCATCGAATTGGACTTACGATTCTAACGTGAGTTTAGTTGATGTCGGTGCGACAGTTTTTGATCTGATCGATCGATTCGCTCCTTCGGAAAATACGCCTTATAAAGTGCAAAGCTTGAACTCAATTTTTAAAGGTCCCAATACTAAATCATTTGATGAGCGAAAGTGGATTTTGAGTAGCTCAGCTTGGTGCGGTCAGCGCGGGCTAGGTTGCGGCACTAGGATTGGCTTACGCGAAGGGCCGCTTTTCTTTTTGTACGATCAGAATCGAAAGCTCTACAACACGTTGTTAGACAACTTCGAAACGAGCCCGTTACCAGGCGGAGACATTAGATTTTCTAAAACGGTTCAATACGAAAATTTCGCTCGAGAGCGAGGGCTTCAAGCTTGGGTCGGGGTTGCAAAAAACTTAGTTGCGAAGGTGCAGCTCGGAAAACTTCTCTGGAACGTTCGCGGTCCTAGCAAAGACGCTGTCAATCAGCTTAAGCGGCTCTCAAACAAATATAAAAACGACGCTCAGCTGAGCGGATGGCGAGCATTGCTTGCGCTGAGGCGTGGAGATTGGGAAGAACTCAAAGCAGCTGCCCGCACATCTCAGGAAGATTGGGTTTACGTTGCGGATGCAAACTTAAATGAAAAGACTAAAGCGAAACCAAGTACTTGTTTAAAGCATGCAATGCACCTTCTGCAGCGGAAGAAATCAATGGCGCCGCGTGACTGCGATGATCAAGAGCTCTTGCGTCTCTATGATCTAATTGCTGAGAATGGCGATGATCACGACCGACAAAAAGCGTTCGAGAATTTTGCGAAGATTTATCTCGAACGAATGATCGATTTGCGAGTCGCCGAACAAAATTTGGTGGTCGATGCAGATTGGGATGTGAGTCTCGACCAACCTTCGCAACCGACCATCGTTGATTTAGTCCTTGGACTTCCCGATGCGAGACGATTCCGAATTCAACTGCGCGAACGTTTAAAAATTTAATTAAGAAGCGCGAAGTTCTAAGATACCAAGCCAGAACGCAAGGTGTGGTGCCTGCTGTGCGATTGTCTTGCTCAACGTATCGAGCTTCACTTGATCTGATTCGAAACTAAAAATTTCTCGAGGCGGCTGCGAGTGGCTCAATAATACAATCTTGTCGCCGACCTGAGCTCTAAAGCTTCCGATGGTCAGGTTCACAGTCGAATCGAGTC
>JAYSYM010000362.1:0-4491 GCA_043727635.1 Bdellovibrionales bacterium
CATGATTGTATTCAGCACCATTGAGAATATTTTTTAAAGATTCAGAATTGTGGCCTGAGCGATCTAACTCACGCATCAAGCTCTCATTCGTTAAACGAATTCGTTTTGATAAGCTCTGAAGCATTTCGAAAGCAAAAGTTGGGTCACGTCGGATCTTCAGCAAAAATCCGCCCGGATGGATCACTAATAACTTCGTGTTACCTTTCGCTCGCGCTGTAGCGCTACGAGGAAGAGACTCAAGTAGCGACATTTCGCCAACGAACTCACCACGATGGAGCGTTGCTAAATGAATGTCACCGCGAGACGACTTCTTTGAAACAGTTACTTCGCCTTCAACTACAACGTACATTTCGCTGCTTGAATCGCCTTCTTGAAAAATGACTTCGCCATCATTGAGCCGAAGGGTTGATTCTTGCGCGAACTTCTTTTCAATTTCTAAATTAATCATGGATCAAGGATACGTAATTTGGATACGCGAGAGAACTGAAATCATAGCCGTTTCGCTTTTTAAGATTCGAGGCCCTAGACTCATTGGCTTGAAGCCGTGAGATTGAAGCATCTCGATCTCGTACGGGATAAATCCACCCTCTGGGCCGATCACAATAGTCTGAGGACCACTTAAGAGTTCTAGTCCAGAAGCTGCTTCTGAAGGATGCGCGACCACTCGATGAGAATTTTCTGAAAGTGTCGTCAGCTCGTCCTCGACAAAAGGTTTGAAACGCTTTTTGAGGTGAACATTAGGCATCACTGTATCGCGGGCTTGTTCGAGTCCTAGCAGCAAACTTTTTTCGATCGAAGCACTCGTTAGCTGCTCACAGCTCCAAAATGCTTTCTCAACTTTGAATGCATTGAGCAGATAGATTTGTTTCACCCCGAGTGTCGTAGCACTCTGCAAGACACGCAAAACTACTTTTGGTCGGGGAAGTGCAATGATTAATTTTACGGGAAGCGGAGCGGGCGGTTTCGAATCAAGAATGAATTCTAAATCAAATTGTTTGGCCGTGAATGAAACTATTGAAGCAGATCCAATATCTCCATTTAGCAATCCAACTTTGAGTTGCTTGCCAGTGTCTGCCTTTAAAACTGAAACGAGATGCTTGAAGCGTCGATCATCCTGGTAAATCGAAGCATTACCAGGAGAAGTTAGGTCGCTGGGCTTTAGAAGCAGAAGATTCAATTGATCTAGTACTTAGTGTTTGAGCGGACGAGCAGTGATTGGAGATCACCAAATGCTTTGCGTGCATTTTCTTGTGCGCCATTCCACTCATTCTCGTTAGCGCTTCCGGCTTTTTTAGTCGCATCTTTTGCGGCCTCTAACCGAGTCTCGAGATCAGTGCGTTGTTGCTCACGATAAGCTTTAACTTCGGCGCGATCATCTTTGTTTGATTTCAGATTGCTGATGGCTTCTTCGTAAATCGGGAAGAGCGCCTTGATGTTCGAAACAAATTGGTTTTGTTCTTTGTAAGTGTAAGCCGACGCTCGAAGGCCCGGAGCTGTGTGGCCTGAAGTTGCTTTTACTTCGTACTCAGCATTTCGATTTCCATAAGTTCCGTTGTTGAACGGAAGACCGCGACGTAAATCGATCGGCGTTGATCCGTCGTAGCGAGTGGCAGGTCTTGAATCATCGTCTTCAGCTTTATGAACACCCTCACTTGCGGATGCGCTGAAGCTCAACAACAAAGCAGAAATGAAAACTAAAGTTTTAAGCATAACCTCTCCTAAAAGTGATTACAGTCGAACCGGATCCAGCCGTATGAATCGCTGTATGTAACTTGGAACCAATGTTTTAGTTCATAATCGGCCGGAAATTCAAGTCCCGCGCCCGTGTTGAGGTAATATCTTGTCGTTAAGATATTGCTTTTGAACTCATCAAAGTTTCCAAAGCTGTGGGTGCGGTCGCCAGTCTTAATATTGTAAAATTCTGCAGATGAGGTGCTGCCAAAGAAATCAACATCCATGCGTAGATCCCAGTTGAAAACTCCCTGGCAGTAGAAGCGGCCATCCGCGGGTTTAACTTGCTGCATTTGTGCCTGAGCATCACTAGAAATTGTAACCAAAATCAGTGCTGTTAACGCCACGAAAAGACTTCTCATTTGGCCCCCAAAAGTTGATGCCTCAGCGTAGCGAGAACGGCAGGTAAAGCAAACTTAAAATTGGCTTTCAGTTGGCCGTCGATTGGCAGTTTTTCACGGGTGTTCAGGGAATCGACAGTGGAGGGGTTTTCACCTGCGGTATTGACCTGCTGAGGCCCGTTTTTCCGAGCACGAAACTTGATAGAGAGCGTAGGTGGAGAACCTATGCGCTCATTTTACGTACTACTTGCACTTCTAGTTTTGGCAGCTTGCGCTAAATCAAATAATCGCTCTGACAGTGTTTACCGCCCGGGTGATTCGTTCACTTTGGACGACGTAGCCGAAGACCGCAAGGCTCCGTGGGCTCCGGTCAAGCGAGTGGATCGAACTGAGTTGCGCGAAACTCCGCGCACCGAAGAAGTCGTAATACCAGTCGTTGAGGAAAAAGTTCAGCTCCTTCTCAATCAGATGCAGGTTAAAGAAACTAAAATTTCAGTTGGAAAAAAGGCCGGCCTCGTTCGCCTCTCAGCAACCGCTTTGGTTGATGAAAAATCCGTTGTCATCAAACTCGAAGGCCACTTAAAAGAAGACTCGACAGCCGATTTGTTCAACATTGAAGACGGCGATGAAAGCGTTAGAGCAGAAGTGTTTTGTCGTGGAGAAGTTCGCGAAAACTTTTATGACTGCGAATCTCTCTTCGTCGACTTGTATTATAAAATCAACGAAAATAAATTCTACCGCGAGCAACTTGAACTAGAAAGCGAGCAGGAAAAAGCTTTCAAGACAAAAGAAGCTGCCGCAGCTCTGGCAGCGAAATTGGCAGCTGCGAAAGCTCCGAAATCTGAAGAAGAAGATCCAGAAGCAGAAGGCGATCACGGCGATATCCCAGAGCCACTCGGCGCCTATGTTGGTCGCCCCGAGCGCGTAAAAGAACTATTCGGTTCTGCGAAAAAACAAGAGCCTGTCGCTAAAGAGCCTTCGCCAGTGCGCGAACAGCCAGTCGGTAAAGGACCGGGCGCTCCGAAGAAGCCCAATCAAAAACCCAGCGCTGAGAGCATGAACAATCCGGCGTCATCAACTCAACAGAAAAAGCCAGCTCCGGCAGCAAAGCCTGCGCCGAAGCCACAGCCAAAGCCACTACCAGCCCCAGTCGAAAAGCCAAAAGCGAAACCTGCGCCGGCACCTGCGCCAAAGCCACAACCTGCTGTGAAGCCTAAACCGAAACCAGCTCCAGTCGCTAAACCTACAGCTACACCTGCGCCAACACCAACACCCGAAGTTTCCGTCAGCCCTGCGCGTGTAATGTTAGATGTGAACGATGAGCCAAACCGACCAGTAGATCAAGCGATCGGCGGTTACTCGGGTGGTGGCAAACTTGAAAACTCGACATCACTCGATTTTGAAGGCGCTCATCATTACTTCTCGCAACCTCAAGAGCGTCAGAACTATGGGACGTATGATTTAGTTCGCGTGGTAAAACTTCTTGCGGCAAAAGTTTATAATCAAATTTTCCCAGGCATTAAACTTCGAATTAACGATTTATCGGCGCGAAAGGGTGGCTACTTACCACCGCACAAGGGTCATCAAAATGGTCTTGAAGCCGACATCGGTTACTTAACTGTAAATTCAGAGAAGAAGTTGCCTCAGCACGCCATGCTCAACGGTAAGTGGCTCGGGACAATGAAGATGAAAGAAATGTGGACCGTTTTAAAGTTCCTTGCAGCAAGTGATCGCGTGAGCTTTTACTACGTCAACACTGCGATTAAGCCGCAGTTCTGTTCGTACGCTCGATCAAAAGGTGAATTAAGTTCTGACCTCGGAAAGCTTGCGTTGAGAAAAATGACGGCGATCGGCAGTCACACAAGCCACTTCCACTTACGAATGGAGTGCGGCCGCTATAATCCTCGTTGCCGAACAGATGGCCCAACTCCGCAAAGCACCGGCTGCTAAAAAAATTATTAAGCAGCTTTTTTCATTGTCTGCGGCGATGAGAGTAATCCCACTCGTGCAAAGGCTTCAGCACAAATCGGCCAAAGAGCATCCTTCAAGGCATGCTCGGGAACAGTAAGTTTGATCTTAGGGTAACTGCCTGCTTCAAAACACTGAACGAACTCGGGCTCTGTAGTTGCTCGCACAACTTTCATGAGCATTTTGAAATGTGCTTCTGTCATTCGACCACCTAAAACCATCTTTTTCAGATTGCCTTCAGATGTGGATTTCAAAAATCCATAAAGCGTTGAGAGTTCGTCTTGTGAATACATCAGTCCCCCTTGAAACATTCGATGTATTCCTATCGGCAGAACCTTGGTCGAGGTTTATACGCCACAGGCACTGAAATAAAAAAGGCTGTCTCAAGATGAGACAGCCTTCGAATTGTTACTAATTTTGTTTAGAAACTGATCAGAGGTAAGTGTGGCGA
>JAYSYM010000363.1:0-1369 GCA_043727635.1 Bdellovibrionales bacterium
AAGGCTTTAACTTCGCGAGCAACTTTCGTGAGGTTACTCTTCTTAACGTCAACGCGGAACTCGTGAACAAGGTTCCCCTTGCTATCAACGATTTGAAGAGTTCCGAGGCCTTCTTTTAACGGAGTGAAAAGAAGAGTTTTAGTATCGCGAGCAAGCGAAACCTTGGTCACTTTTCTGAAGTCACCTCTGAAGCTTGCGCCGTCTGGAAGATTAGAGAGTTGTTCTTGCGATTCAATCCCGATGAAAAGAGAAATAAATCTCTCTTTTTGTGATTGAATTGGTTTTACAGTCACGTCTGCTTCGTCTTCCATTGCGTCTTGCGCATGGCTGAATCCAACCGGCAACACTAGCGAAAGTAAAAGCGCTACGAATATTTTCTTCATCATAGTTCCTCAAATCTTCCATTACGTCTTTTTTGCGGCATACGCGGAGCAGCCACCGGAGGCGGGGGTGCTACCACTGCCGGAACCGCCGAAGGTAAACGGAGGTTCGGTCGCCCTAAGACGTCTTCAACTGCAGTTGTGCGAGTCGGATTTACGTATCGATCGTTAGGGTGACGAAGTGTTACAAACAGGCTTCCCGGGGATGTCGCTAATATATAGATGATCTGCTGAGCTTCTTCAGGCTTCACTTCAATCGTGATGTTGTTGAAATTCGTGTTGCCACTTAAGTTAATTCGATTGATCGAACCATTTGAGTCTTTCTCAAAGCGTACCGGAATTTTGTTTGCAACGTTAAGGCCTGTCGCAAGAACCGGAGCATCTTGTAATACGGTACGAACTTCTTTTTTCTGGTCAGCACCTTTTCCGTAGTCGATCGCTGCGATTAAATCGATTCGATCACCTGGGCGAAGTAGGCGCGAAACACCACGCATATCATCAATCGGAATTGATAATGCACGTTTGGTTGGAGAAACTTCCATTGATAGACCAGTGTCTGCACCGGGAAGCAAAAGCTTAGTTTGAAGAAGCTGTTCACCTTTTTTAATTGGCGCAGCAGCAACTTGGCCAACAGCTACTTCAGGCTCAGAGATAAAGTCAGGTTGAATAAACTCAGCGGGTCTTTCAACCATCTCGAGTTTGCTCTCGTCAATCGTTTCCATTTCAGCAATGTCTTGGCTCGCCACTACAACACGTTTTGTAGCACCGAATTTTCTGCTTACTTCTTCCTTCTGCGTCTGTGACCAGCTGTAAAGAAGGAAAATTGCAAACAATGCAACTCCAATTGAAATCCAAAATGTTCTTGTTTCGCTCGAGCTCATAACTAATCCCCACACCGAGCATCTATACAGATGCCATATTGAACTTTAATCCAAACTGGATTGACCGCTACGTTCTCGCGAACGCGTACCCCATCTTTAACTTGATTT
>JAYSYM010000364.1:0-4481 GCA_043727635.1 Bdellovibrionales bacterium
GCAAGGCAAATAGCTCGACTCGACCTAGGCTTTTAGTCTAATGTCTCCGACATGGGCTTTGTTATTCATCTCGGTAAAGAGAGTTTCAAATTTTCGTGCACGCACTTCACGATCTTCGGACCAAAAACGGGTGAACGTTTGCACGGGCACAACTATCAAGTTCGCTGTTCAATTGAAGTGAACCAACTCGATCCAAAATTAGGAATGGGTTTCGACTTCAATGTGGTGAAGCCAGTCATTAAAGAACTTTGCGATAGCTTAGATGAGCGAATCTTAATTCCAAATGAGTCGCCTTATCTTGAACTCTCAGAACTTGCGACAAAACAATTGCGAGTGGTGTTTAATTCAAAAGAATATATTTTCCCGAACGATGATATCAAAAAACTGCCGTTAGTGAATATCACGAGCGAAGAACTTGCTCGGTATTTTTGTCAGCAGTTAAAAAAGTCAATTAGCGGGAAGTTGCCTGTAGGAACTGTTTCTGTAACAGTCGAAGAGACGCTCGGACAAAGCGTCACTTATTCAGAATAAAGATTATTCGATTCCAAAGCTAGTCGTGGCCTTCAAAGAAACATTCGACTTCGAAGTTTTTCCGCCAACCGTCGTTTCAATCGTGTAGTCGCCCGGGAAAACGTTTACAAATGATCCTGCTCCTGAAGTAGGTGCACTCACGAGTAAGCGCTCAAATGAATATCGGAAAGCATCGCCCGGAATTCTTGGAACATACTGGTTGTGAGTAGAGTCAGCGTTAAACTCAAAGAACACTTTCATTCCTGTGAAGGATATTGAGTTATAGCCATTGCAAAGACCGCGAGCTTGCGGATCTAGGTCACCAGAGAAACCTGAATCACAAAACGAATACTCAATGTTAGGCATGACGTCTTCGAGAGGGAATTTTCGAAGATAAAGGTCTCCGAAATCGTAGTTTGCAAGCGAGAACATCGACTTTGCCAGCTGAAATTGCGTGAAGAAAAGCTTTTTCTGCTCAGTAGAAGAGCCTAAATTTCTGTAAATTTTTGCTATGCCATCGCCGCTGATAAGAATCGGCTGCAAAGCTATCGTAACTGATTCACCCGCTCCGATTTTAATAAAGCCAGGATAAATTGAATTTTCAAATCCGAGGATATAGTAGCCCGGAGTCAGTGAGCGAGTTTCGTTAATTGCAAAATACGATGTTTCTTTGCAAGATTTTCGATTAGCGATCAGACTTCCGTTCGATTCTGAAGGCTCACAGCGAACCGCCTTTACGCGATTGAAAAGTTGGAACTCACTCGCGTTACCAGAAACCAAAAGATTCCCGTTTGCGGTGACCCCAACTCCGACTTCTTGCATGAGGCCTAAACGCTGCGTTTTCTTTTTCGCAAGCGCTGCGTAATAAGCTTCAACTTCTTCGGCTAGCAATTCTGGTTGAGCGATAGCGCTTTGGCTTAACGTCAATAGAACTGTAACTATGGCTGCAACGGCAAAAGACATTTTCTTCAGCATAAAATCCTCTTAGAAGCCTTCTCGATTTTTCGAAACGTTAATCATTCGTTCATCTTGACCGTAGTAATCAGGAGTAAATTGAATTTCACCCATCTCGCCAACTGAAGCCGTTAAGTACGCCAAGTAAGTTGGTACTGCTGCTTTTAGTCGAACCGTATGAGCCGGGTACGTGGAGTACTGCGCAATTACGTTTTGAATTTGGAAACTGTCGTACTGTGTACCACGTAAAAGGTATTCAGCTAATTCATGCGGACGCTCTAGTCGAACGCAGCCTGAGCTTTTTAGACGAGTTGTTTGAGGGAAATCCTCTGGGTGCGGAGTATCGTGTAGATAAATCGCACGCGAGTTCGTAAGGCTGAACTTCACCGTACCCAACGAATTTTTAGGACCTGGATCTTGGCGAATTGTGTACGGAATTTTGTTTCCGATTGCGACCCAGTCAACATAACGTGGATCGATTTCAGCTTTATTCGAATCAAGCACTCGGATGCCAGCGTTGATCATATACATCGGATCTTTTTTCTGTGCAGGAATTAAATCTTTTAAAGAGATGCTGTTAGGAGCTGTCCAATATGGATTAAGCACAACTTCGTAAATGCGATCGACCATCGTCGGAGTTCGGCGAAGAAGACGACCATTAACAGTTTTCATCGAGATAACATCAACTCCGTTTTCATTAACACGAAGTTCTTGACGAGCAAGGTTTACGAAAATGAATTTGCTACCGAGAGATTTAGGCAACCATCTCCAGCGTTCAAGGTTAACGTTAACCTGAGCAATTCGCTGATCAATTGAAGTCTTCAGAGCACCGAAGCACATCTTTCCGCAAATTCCATCTGCATCAAGCTTTAAGCCTGACTGAAAAAGTTTAACAGCTTCTACTAAGCTACTGTCGTAGCTCGTGCTGCTGTTGCCGCGCTCAGAAATATCCAAATAATTTAAATCGGCTAATCGCTGCCGAATTCCAGGAACATCTGCGTTTGCTGCGCCTGGTTTTAAAGCCGAAGCACCCGAAAGCGATTTCCAGCCACCATTAGCTCTAACCGAATGAAGTTTTTCGAGTGTTTGTTTAAGTTGAGTGTACTGACCGTGTTGCGGCTCGAGTTGCTGAAGTGCTGATTGTAAATCGCCTGAGCTTAAGATTGAGTTGAGAGTCGAGTAGCCATCAAACTTTATTTTCTGAAAATCAGTCTCTTGATCGATTGCGCGCAATGCTGCTCGGCCAACTGCTAAGTCAGACGCGATATTAACAAGGGCTTGTGCCGCTAAGAGTTCTGCTTCAAGAGCCGACTGAGAGTTTGATAGCTGTGCGCCGAGTGCATCGAGATCACCATTTGAGTAATCTTCTTTATCTAAACCAATTAAATGGACGCGATTAATTAGTGTCTTAATCTTTCCGAAGTTTGCAGTTGCCGCGTTTCCTTCAACAAAGATTGGCTGGTTGCCACGCACTTTATATAGAGGAGCAATTTGAGCTGTGCTGATCACCGAGTTTCGTAGATTAATGTAGTTAGCACTCGCAAGGGCTGAAGCGATTGCCGTTGCATTCACTCCCGCAGTCGCTGCAGTTGCACCTTGACCTACAACGCTCTTCGCGTGTGCAGATGTAGTTGCGAACGATTGCAGCGTAAGAGATGCAATCAAACATATAGATAGACTTCGACCGCTAAAGAACGTCATGAACGTGTCTCCTCAATATCAACTAGCTCCAGCACACTTGTACAAAGACAGTGCCAGCTGCAAGGTTGAGGATTCTGATAAGGTTTTCACGGTGTTAGCGAGTAGATCGCGATTATGCGATTAGAGAAACTTATTGCGCTGATAAATTTGAGCCGCGCCTGAAGCTTGCCGAGAAATGTTTCAGGTAGTCAAAAAGTTAGACAGGTAGTTCATACCTTATGGTAGCGCACTTGCGTCTAACGCGGACTCGCCACCAAAAAGTATGAACTACCTTTGTTTGAGGTGCTTTTCGAAGAATGAAAGGATGTGCCCGTACTCAAGAACTTGGTTCTCGCGCTTTTGTGAGCCGTGTCCTTCGTCGGCAAAAAGTATCAAGCGAGATGCGATGCCCTTGCTCTGCAGAATCTGGTGCATTTGCACAGCTTCTCCGGCTGGAACGCGAGGGTCGCTGACACCTTGAATGATCAATAGCGGACTTTTGATCTTATCAACGTAGGTAACGGGCGAGAGCTTTAAAAGTGCTTCACGGTCTTTGTCTGGATCGCCGTACTCCGAAGTTCGTAGAATTCGTCGATAAGGCGCAGTATTTTGAAGGAAGGTAACTAGATTGCTCATTCCGACAAGCGCTGCTCCGGCATCATAGCTTCCGGCAAACATGCTCATGCCCACTAGTGTCGCGTAGCCACCATAGCTCCAGCCCATGATTCCGATCTTAGGAGCTTTGCCATTGTGAGCGAAAGTCTTTCGAATATAAATAGAGGCATCTTCAATATCAGTAATCACTGCAAGACGTTTTGCTCCGTCGTCAGAACTGATCCACGATTTTCCGTAACCATCGCTTCCTCGAACATTGGGTTCGATGACAACGAATCCTGCATCAACAAAAAGTTGCCATATAGGTCGGAAGCCCGGCTGACTTTGTCCTTCAGGTCCGCCGTGAAAGTGGACCACTACGGGGCAAGGTTGATTGCACTGCGCAGGTCTACGAACGAGCATCGGAATTTTGGTTCCATCTCGCGCTGGGTATTCTTCGATTTTAGTTGAAGCAAAAGTTGAGGTGTCGACTTCGGGAGAACTTGGAAGCACCCACTGGGTAGCCTTGCCAGTCTTCCAATCATAAACGTAACTCGTGCGCGGAGCTTTCGCAGTTTCGATTCCGATCGTCATATAACGACCGTTGGGAGTGAAGCTCCCGGCATAAATGTGATCGGCCTTCTCAAACTTAGGAAGCTCGAGTGGTTTGAAATTTGAAAGGTCTAAGACTTCAAGGCGACTGAAGCCACCAACATTCCAATGCACTACAAGTTTTGAACGAG
>JAYSYM010000365.1:0-4472 GCA_043727635.1 Bdellovibrionales bacterium
CAGACGAAATTAAAAAAGCCTTTCGCAAACTTGCGATGAAACTTCATCCGGATAAAAACCCTGATGATAAGAAGGCCGAAGAACGCTTCAAAGAAATCAACGAAGCCTACGACGTTTTGCAAGATACCGAAAAAAGAAAAATGTACGATCAGTTCGGTCACATGGGTTCGCAACAAGGCTTCAAGCCTGGCGCGAATCCATTTGAAGAGTTCGCACGGCAGGGTGGCTTCAGAGGAGCAGGCGGCGCAGGCGGGTTCGGCGGCTCTGGCTCTGGCTCTGGCCAAGGCGGGCCGGGATCAGAAGGCTTTCAAGATATCTTCGGCGATATTTTTGGCGATTTCTTTTCAGGTAACACTCGCAGCGGCGCGCGAGGGACAGGTCCCCGCGCAGCGAATCGCGCGCGCGGTGCAGATCTTCGCTACACGCTGACCATTTCTTTTGAAGAGTCTGCAACTGGAACTGAGAGAACAATCACTTTCGTTCGTCAGCGAAACGGTAAAGAAGAAACTGCTCGCCTCTCAGTCACCGTTCCTGCGGGCGTACGCACGGGCCAGAGACTTAAGCTTCGTGGTGAGGGCGATAGCGCCCCCGGATCTGGCGCCGGCGGCGATTTGTACGTCATCGTTAACGTTCAAGAGCATGGCTTCTTTAAACGGAGTGATAACGACGTGCACATGGATCTTCCGCTTTCATTTGTTGACGCCGCAATGGGGACAACAGTTGAAGTTCCGACATTAACCGGAAGAGTTTCGTTGAAGGTTCCCCCGGGAACATATTCAGGACAAATCTTTCGCCTCAAAGGAAAAGGGTTTCACTCAAGCGACAAAGGCTCCGGCGATCAGCTTGTGAAAGTGCTCGTCGACGTACCTCGAGATCTGACCACAGAGCAAAAAGAACTTTTGCAAAAACTTGGCAGCACACTTAAGCCAGGTCAGCTCTTAAAAAATTATCAAGAGCAGCTCGAGCGAATTAAGAAGAAAGTTTAGATATGAAAAAGCTTATTCAATGTTTTGCTCTGTTGATTTTATCTCTCGTTCTCGCTTCCTGCGCTACAGCTCCCGCGCGAAAGAAGAAGTCTTTAGTTCAAGCGACAGCACCAATCCGCAAAGAATATATTGAGGCTAAAAAAGCCTACGATTCAAATAACAGTAAAGTAGCTGCGGCGAAGCTTCGACAATTCGTTCAGAAGCATCCTGGCACAGACGTAACTGACGACGCTCGCTACATGCTTGCAAAACTTCAGTCAGCGTCGGGCAATCATGTGGAAGCTTACGAGAGCTATTCGACAGCGGCGCTAGAAGCGAATGATCTCGTCTTAGAGACAGAAGCAGAGATCAGAGGAGCGCAATCTGCGGTGAAAGCCGGAAGAATTAAAGAGGCGCGCGAATTATTAATGTACGCGCAGAAAAAGCCGAACCTCACGCCCGAGCGGCGTGCGATAATCAACGAAACATGGCTTGAGATCGCCACTCGAGAGAACGATTCAAAGACCGCCCTCAAAGCACTTTCGATCCTTAGCGACAGTCATCCGAATCAAGTAAAGCGCGATCAGTATCGTGCTCGCTCGTTTTCGATGATCGATGGATTAAATCCAACCGACCTTGATAGCCTTCGCAATGACGACGGACTCTCGGCAGTTCGACCTTACTTAAAATATCGCTATGCTGAATCACTTGCGAATCAGCAGAATTTTTCAGGCGCGCGCGATGAGTTTAATCAAGTTATGCTTCTTGCTCCCGGAACCGAAATCGCAGAGCGCGCAAAGCAAGTTTTAGGTGAGCTCGATTCAAGACAAAAAGTTAACCCAAGAATTATCGGTGTTGTGCTTCCGCTCTCTGGACGCCAAGCAAACGTTGGTCAGCGCACGCTAAAGGGCATTCAGCTCGGCCTCGGAATTTACGGACGCTCACCATCTGGCTTTGAACTCGCAGTGATCGATTCAGGTAGCAGCCCTGACGGCGGACGGCGTGCAGTCGAACGTTTGATTGCAGAAGACAACGTGATTGCGATTATCGGCGGCCTCTCAAGTCGCACAGCTACTGCAGAAGCTTCTCGCGCTCAGGACTTCGGTGTTCCGTTTATCGCTCTCACGCAAAAGGCTGGCGTCACATCAATTGGCTCAAACATTTTTAGAAACGCACTTACTAGCGAGATGCAAGTTGCCGAACTCGTGCGAATTGCAATGGAGCAGCGGAAGATGACTCGCTTTGCGATTCTCTTTCCGAACGACGCATATGGTGTCGAGTATGCGAATTTGTTTTGGGATGAAGTTCGCAGACGCGGCGGCGACATTGTTGGTTCGCAAGTTTATGACCCAAAGGAAACTGACTTCCGCGGACCAATTCAGCGCTTAACAGGGCTCTTCTACTGGGACGACCGCGCTGACGAATACAAAGCGAAGCTAAAAGAATGGCAAGAAAAGAATCCATCTAAGACTGCGCGCTCAAAGCCGCCAGCATTCGAAGAGCTTCTCCGTCCAGTTGTAAACTTCGAAGCGTTATTTATTCCTGACAGCACTAAGGCACTTGGCCAAATTGCTCCGATGCTTCTTTACAACGATGTTGAGAATGTGAAGTTGCTGGGTACAAACTTGTGGAACACAGATGACGTCGCTAAGCGCGGACAAAAGCTCGCAGAAGATTCTTTGTTTGTTGATAGCTTCTTAAGTAACGATCCGCGATTTACTAACTCAGAATTTTTCGCCAACTTTAAATCGACGTTCGGTGCTGAAATTCCGCCGGGCGTCTTCGAAGTACAAGGCTACGACTCTGGACTACTTTTAAGACAAATAATTGCGGGCGGCGAAAGCTCTCGTGTTGGTGTCGTTCAGCGCCTTTCGGCACTTGAGAATTTCTCAGGCGCCCTCGGGCCCCTTACGGTTAATGAAAACCGTGAAATCCGCAGGCCCGTGGTCGGTTTAACCGTGACCGAAGGCCAAGTGCTGCCAGCTTCTCCCCTGCTACAGTAGTTTTCCCATCCTCTCCTATAATTTCTTTTGATGACGAATTTTGCACATTCGTCTAACCGCCGCCAGGGGGAGTGCTGTCGAATGCATAACCTTGGTGATGCAAGGTTAACGTCCAGGAAGGACACCAAAGCTTTCTTTGGGGGCTAGGATGGCCCAAGCAAACAGAAAGCTTTCGCAAGGACTGCGATTAACATAGAGGGGAAGATATGAATGCCGAAGGATATGGAGTTTCACGGAGTCTCGTAATTGAATGTAAGACTCGTCTGCTGCAAGCGAAGACAGATCTCTTAATGCGAGCAAGAAGCACGCAAGCCGAGTTCGCAAAATTCGATCGCGGTAACGATGAAGCAGATCAGAGCATGGCTCACATGGCAGAACATGAATTCCTCACTAAACAAGAACGTATCAAGTTTCAACTTCTTGAAATCGAACTCGCATTAGCGAAGATCGAAGAAGGCCGATACGGAATCTGCGAAGAAACTGACGAGCCAATTGGTGCCGATCGCCTTCGCGCAATTCCGTGGACTCGAGTCAGCCTCGAGGGCGCTGAGATCCGCGAAGCGACTAAGAAACGATTCGCCCGCTAAACGGTAGCTGGTACCAGGTGGTAGCGATACTGCGTCACTTCACACGCCTGCGCGTTACCCTTTGGTGACTGATAAGATTCTTACAGATTTGCCTAATGAGCGTGACGACGACAGCTCACTCTCACTAACAAAAGATGCGACCTTTGTTACCAGCTGCAAATTAAGCATGGCGCACGTGCTCTCGGCGCAATACTTTTTTGTAGACATCACTCTTAGAGAATCCTAGAAGCTTACAAATTCTGTTGCGAAACAGAAGAAGCGTGCGCAAAGATTGCTCTCGCTTTAAGCAGCATGCGATTTTGCAACTTGAAAAAAAATGTTCGGAGGAGGGGCCAATGAACACAACGGAACTGCAATACTTCAGAGAACTTTTGATTACTCAACGCTCTGATATTTTAAATAGCGCCGACGCATTCAAAGAAGAATCTTTAGCTGAAAAAGACGCTCAAGGTGACGAGGGTGACCTTGCAGCAAATGAACTAAATCTCAACTTATCGTTGAGACTTCACGAGCGCCAAGCGCATCTTCTCTCGAAGATCGATCAAGCTCTCGCGAAAATCGATAATCACAGTTACGGCCTTTGCGAACAGTGCGAAGAGGAACTAACTGTTCCCCGCCTAAAAGCTCGACCCGTAGCGACTCTTTGCATCGCCTGCAAAGAAGAACAAGAACGCCGCGAACGCGTCTTCGCATAGGGCGTCGCCTAACGGTAGCTGCTATCAGATGGTAGCAATAGTGCGTTAATTTTACGAGGCCGAGAAGAAATTCTCGGCTTTTCTGTTTAAGGTCTAAGAATGAAGCCCCTAATTAGAAACGCAAAACCTGGTGATGAAGACGGAATCGTTTATTCTGGTATTCGTGGCTGGCAGAATACTTACAAGCACATTCTCCCGATTGATTACCTCACAGAACTAGAC
>JAYSYM010000366.1:0-1364 GCA_043727635.1 Bdellovibrionales bacterium
TTCGATCTTCGACTCGAATGCGAGCTCGTGAAAGTGAGCGATTTGTTTTCTCTCGCTCGGCATCTAAACTTTGATCAGTGTTCTTTCGCTCTTTAACAAATGTGTCGTCAGTATTTTTCATCAAGCTCCTAGTAGAGCGCCACTGTAGCACGGTTATCGAACATGCCTAGACCTCGATCGGCGGCGCTGAGAGCGTGGTCGAGTTCACAAAGTTTGTGAGATAACTAAGCCAGGTCGGCAGCCGACGATTTGATTCGACGTAGCTGTTCGCGTTGGTAATCACCGAAGCGACCATTAAACAGTGTTCGTATGAGTGGATCTTCGAGTAAATCCGAATCCTTTAAATCGTTTTCAATTTTGTCGGGAAAAATATGATCGTTAATTCGTACGTACATAGAGGTGAGGGTTTCGCCGCGCTCGAGTGCAGCGAAAAGTTTTGCTATAGGAATTTCAGTGATCCAGCCAAGCTCGAGGCTTGGCTCGTCGATCAGTTCAATTGAATCGCGAAAAATTTTAAAACAGCAATCGCGCTTCGCGCCGATGTAATCAAAAAGTGAGAGTCGCCAAATTCTAGGCTGATCAAAGTACGGCGTAGATTCCAAATCTTTGTAACGTTGTAGCAGTTCATCTCTGCAGAACGCGAAGACTCGCTCGGCTTGGAGTTTCGTTAAGGGCTGAAAGTGCTTGGCGATCTCGGCCGTAGGCGGCGCCGGTTTGCCGGCAAGAAATTGATAATCAACGTTCTGGTCTCCGATCGGATTAACCCAACTGAGCGACTCTGAAAATTTGATTCCATCATTGTCGAGAACAAAACTCGTTCCCGGATTCATCCTAACAACTTGGGTTTCCGGCAATGCGGCTGTCGCCGCCGATTCAAACTGCTTATACGAAATCGGGAAGAGGGCGCGGTTATACCAAGACCATGGCTCTTGCAGAAATTGGCAAGAGCTCGGAACGAGGAACTTGGGATTAAGCAACCGTAGTTCTTCGATCCAATCGGCCGGCACGGCTGCATTTTCATTTTGCGATCTACTTGGGGACAGCACAGCGGTCTCACGCATGGCTTGAAACGGCCATAGCACCAAATCCCACGGGGCTTCTGCAGCTAGAAAGTTAAGTGTATCGGAGTCGATCACCGAATCGACGACATTCAATATATTTAAACCCGCTACTTTAATTTGAAGCATTGAATCGATGTCGTCGTCGATCGGCCGCCGAGGCGTAACGACGAACTCACCCACCACCACTTGTTCATCGAACTTCAATTGATAAACCGTTTCGAATCCAAGCTCTCGTAAAAGCGCAAAGAGCTCATCGTGAACGCAGTGAACATAGATCGGCGTAGCACGATCAAGTAAATCTAA
>JAYSYM010000367.1:0-1363 GCA_043727635.1 Bdellovibrionales bacterium
TCCACTCGTGGCGTTTGCGTTCGTTGTTACGGACGGGATCTGTCTCGTGGGTCGACCGTGAACTTGGGTGAAACCGTAGGTATTATCGCCGCGCAATCGATCGGTGAGCCAGGAACTCAATTAACAATGAGGACTTTCCATTTAGGTGGAGCCGCGTCTCGTTCTGTTGAGCAATCTGTTCATGCATCTAGGTACGATGGAACTTTAAAATTAGAAAACGTTCACTTTGTTCCGAATCGCCAAGGCAAACTCACCGTTATGAATCGTAATGGTGACGCTAAGGTGATCGACGAGACAGGCCGTGAGCGCGAGAGCTTCAAATTAGTTTACGGAGCGATTTTAAACTTTAAAGAAGGCGACAAAATCACCAAAGGTGCGACCGTTGCTGAGTGGGATCCTTACTCGAATCCGATTATTTCTGAGGTGACGGGTAAAGTGACTTACCATGAAATCGAAGAAGGTAAGACGATGCAAGAGCAAGTCGATGCCGTCACAGGTTTCGCAACTAAAGTGATCATCGATTCTAAATCTTCAGAAATTAAACCAACAATGCATATCACGGGTCCTGATGGAAAAGTTTTACTTCTGCCCGGTCGCGAAATTCCTGCTCGTTATTTAATTCCGGTGGGCGCTCAGCTCCTAGTGACTGACGGACAAGAAGTTCATTCCGGCGATATGATTGCGAAAATGAATCGTGAAGCTTCGAAAACAAAAGATATCACTGGGGGTCTTCCTCGCGTGGCAGAATTGTTTGAAGCTCGTAAACCAAAAGAAGCGGCGATCATTTCTGAAATCGACGGTTACGTCACTTTCGGTAAAGACGTTAAGGGTAAACAGCGCGTGATCGTGACTCCAGAAATCGGTGAGCAGCGTGAATACTTGATTCCAAAAGGTAAACACGTCGCGGTCCGAGAAGGTGAATTTGTTCGTGCCGGTGAAGCCTTGATGGATGGACCTACAAATCCTCATGACGTTCTTGCGGTGCTTGGAGCCAACGCGCTTTCTGCTTACCTCGTGAACGAAGTTCAAGAAGTTTACCGCCTACAAGGTGTGGGCATCAACGATAAGCACTGTGAAGTGATTATCCGCCAAATGCTTCGCAAAGTAGAAGTCCTTGATGCGGGCGATTCTCGCTTCTTGGTCGGCGAACAAGCAGAGCGAACAACTTACGATCTTGAAAACGAAAGAGTGCAAAAAGAGGGCGGTCAAATCGCTACTTGCAAGCCTCTCTTGTTAGGTATCACGAAAGTTTCATTAAGCACTGAAAGTTGGATCTCAGCGGCTTCTTTCCAAGAGACCACAAAAGTTCTGACTGAAGCTGCAATTAATTCAAAAACAGATCATTTACGTGGTCTAAAAGAAA
>JAYSYM010000368.1:0-1362 GCA_043727635.1 Bdellovibrionales bacterium
ACCCCCGAGGCTTTGGCTGAGTTGATGAATCCGGAGTCAGCGAAAATGCTCGCACGACTTGGAATCTTCAGCGAATCAGAACTTCACTCTCGCTATCACGTACGGCTCGAGAGCTACATCAAGAAATGCTTGATCGAAGCAGACACTCTTAACAGCATGATTGGAACAATGATTCAGCCAGCTGTGATGACTTACGCAAATCAATTGCTTCAAGGTGCAACGGCTGCAAAAGAACTTGGCTTCGCTCAACCGCAAGGTCAAATCGCTCGCCGAGTTCTCGAACTTGCGCAGGCTCTTGATACCGAGAAAGCAAAGCTCGAAGAGGCTTACACTCAAGGCACAGCCATTGAAGACCACAACAAGGGCGCCCGCTTCATGGCGGACACACTTCTCCCAGCAATGGGATCGGTTCGAGATGTTTGCGATCAATTAGAAATGATTGTGTCGGATGAAATCTGGCCACTGCCTACTTACCGCGAAATGCTCTTCGTTTACTAAAGGTAGCTGCTACCAGACGGTAGCAGTGCTGCGTCAGAGACATGAAAGCCCGGTTTGCGCCGGGCTTTTTTTATTCCTAATTTGATTTTCTTAGTCGGCGCTTCTGGCCGAGTTCTCCGCGCATAGCCTCTTCAATTTTTTTACGAACTGAAGTCGGAAGTCTTTCGATAACTATAGTTTGAAGAGAGTTGCTGGCGATCCGCACGACGGTGAGTGGCACTTCGATCAAGAAACGAATTCTGTCTTCGAGTACGACGAGTCGTGAGTGTAGCTCGAGCATGCGGGTGTCTTGTGAAAGATCGACGCCGTAAACTGGAGAGTCGTGAAGATCGAGCATTTGCTCGTCAGTAGTGCTAGGTGATCGGCGACGTTGAGATTTTTGTTTCGGCATTTGTCTATTCATTGGGTTTCCATAGTGAGTCACGTAATCTCTAGCCGCAACCGTCGACTAAAGTCTAGTGGGACGTTTACAACGATTACGACACGAGGCACTAAGCTCTTGATATTCTTCGTCTATGCAAACGGTTATGTAGATCTTGCAGCGCCAAATACCCGGCAGGAACCCAAACTATAGCAAGGGCGCTACCTAACAGAAGTCCCCAACCCATGGCGAGGGTGAGGGGCTTTAAGAAGGGATCATCGCCACCAATACCGTAAGCAGTTGGAATGAGTCCCATGATCGTTGTGGCGTTAGTGATAAAAACTGCTTTGAAACGAAGGGCTGTCACTTCGCTGACGAGCTCTTCAAGATTGCGATCGGGAGTAGCTTTATGAGCATCGTTAATGAAGCTCACTAAAACGATACTCGCATTCACCACAACTCCACCTAAACCGATGACACCGATGAGGGCCATGAAACTTAGT
>JAYSYM010000369.1:0-13386 GCA_043727635.1 Bdellovibrionales bacterium
TGAAGGGCTTTCCGGTAACGATTCGCTTACTTGATCCACCACTTCATGAGTTCGTTCCGCATGCCGACGATGAAATTGACCTGCTTGCTGTTCGCTTAAAAGTCGATAAAGAAAAACTCCGACTAAAAATTCGCTCACTCCACGAATTCAATCCGATGCTTGGTCACCGCGGTTGCAGACTTGCGATCACGTTCCCAGAAATTTATCAGATGCAGGCACGCGCCATCGCTGAAGCCGCTGCGCAACTTGTGAAAGAGGGACAAACTCTTATTCCCGAGATCATGATTCCATTAGTTGGGATCGAAAGAGAACTCGAGATCTTGCGCAAACTCGTGGTCGACGAAGTCGAAACTGTTCAAAAGGAAAAGGGTACCAAGTTTGATTACTTGGTGGGCACGATGATCGAGCTTCCTAGAGCGGCTCTCACGGCCGATGAAATTGCGACAAAAGCTGACTTTTTCAGCTTTGGAACGAACGATTTGACGCAGACGACACTAGGTTTGTCTCGAGACGACGCTGCAAGGTTCTTAGGTAGCTATGTTGCTGAGGGAATCTTCCAAGTCGACCCGTTTGTGAGCTTGGATCAAACCGGCGTGGGCAAGCTTGTCAAAATTGGGGTTGACCTCGGGCGTCGCACAAAACAAGATTTAAAGATCGGAGTATGTGGCGAACACGGGGGCGACCCTGAAAGTATCAAGTTCTTCCAAGAGGCAGGCCTTGATTACGTGAGTTGTTCACCATACCGCGTTCCAATCGCGCGACTTGCCGCCGCACAAGCAGCTTTAATTAGCCGCACCGGCCAGGTCCGCACCAGCACACACTGATGTGTGGCTGGGGCTTAAGCCGGAGGCTTGAGTTAACAATAGCAGAGACAAGATGTCTCCGCTCTTCGCACCCACGGCAGGGTAACTAATTGTATGGCAACATGATTTAGCAACTTGCGGGGGCAAAGCTTTGAGAATTAAAAAGCTCGAACTAATCGGTTTCAAGTCGTTCAAAGACAGAACAGTTATTCAATTCGATGCGGGTATTACCGGTGTCGTTGGGCCAAACGGTTGCGGTAAATCCAACATCGTTGATGCGCTTGTTTGGGTAATGGGAGAAATGTCGGCGAAACATCTTCGCGGCTCATCGATGGAAGATGTGATCTTCGCAGGCGCTGAAGGTTACGCCCCGATGGGAATGGCCGAAGTTTCTCTCACACTCGAGAACGATGGCGGACCTTTTCCGGTTCAATACTTAAAACATTCAGAGATTATGGTCACTCGAAGACTTCATCGTTCAGGTGAGTCTGAGTACTTAGTAAATAGAGAACCCGCTCGGCTAAAAGATATCCAAGAGATTTTCATGGATACTGGCGCTGGCTCAAAAGGTTTCTCTATTATTGAGCAGGGCGCGATCGGCCGAATCATTACTGCGAAACCAGAAGATCGTCGCACGTTGATTGAAGAAGCTGCCGGCATTACGAAGTTCAAAGTTCGTAAGCGCGAATCACAACGTAAACTTATTTCTACAGAGCAAAACTTAGTTCGTTTGCATGACATCGTTGGCGAATTGAAGCGTCAAATCGATAGCCTTCAGCGCCAAGCGCAGCGCGCAGAACGTTACCGTAACTTAAAGCGCGAAATCGAAGATCTAGATCTTTGGATTTCGTCTCGCCAATGGTTTGAACTAAAAGAAAAGACGACAGCTTATCAAACACAATTTGATGAAGCTCAAGTTGCTGAGATTGAGTCGCAAACAAATTCGACTAGCTCAGAAACTGAACTTGAAACTTTGCGTACTGACATGGCTGTTCGTGAAACGAACTTAAGCGATCTTCAGAACACTAGCTTCAACCTTCGTTCAGATGTTCAGCGCCATGAATCTGAGATCCAGGAACTCCGTTTCGAAATCGAGCAAGCTCGCCGAAACAAAGAGATGACTGGCTCGCTAGTAATGGAGAACGAAACTCGCAAATCGATCTTAGATGCTGATCTTGCAAAGATCATGGGTTCTCTCGATAGCATTCGTTCAGAAGCTGAGTCGTTGACGACTGAGTTCCAACAAAACAAAGAAATGTACGAGGCGTCTTCAGCTCGTATCGACGAAATCGATACAGAGTTAAGTGACTCTCGTCGTGAATTCTTAACTGTAAGTCAGGGTGAATCGACTATTAATGCTCGTCTTCATTCAATTGAAGAGTCGCTAGTACAAATTCGCGACCGCAGCGACGAAGCTCAGATGATCCTTACCGATCTTCGCGAGAAGTCGTCAGAGTTTGAGTCTCACCGCAAAAAAACCTTCAACAGCCTCGAGAAAGAACGACAAACTCAGTTTGACCTCGCTCGCGACGTTGAAACGATTGAAGCGAATAAAGTTCAGCTCACAGCTCAAATTACAGAGCGGAGAGAAGAAGTCGAGAGCTTCAAAGATTCACTGAACGAAGTAGCTAGCCGCCTCTACGGTCTCGAAAATCTCCACGCAAACTTCGAAGGTTTCCAAGAGGGCGTAAAGTCAGTCATGTTCTGGCAGCGTCAGAAACTCGAAAACTTGCCTGAAGAACAACGAGAAACTGCGACAGACTTCCGTCCGGTTGCTGAAGTTGTAGAAGTGCCGGGCGAGTATGAACTTGCAATGGAAGCTGCCCTCGGGCCTCGCTTGCAAATGCTTCTCGCTGAAGATGCGCAAAAGGCTGCATCAGCTGTTGATTACTTAAAAGAACAAAAATCTGGTCGCTCGAGCTTTTATGCGGGCGGGGGGTTACAAACAGTTGAGACTTCAGCTCCAACATTAAATGCTTCAAGTGTTCGTGCGATACTAAAAGATGTTGTTCGCACGCCAGAGAGATTCAAAGGTACTGTCGAGCGTCTATTAAATAACATCGCTATCGTTGATACACTTCCACAAGCGTTCGCACTTCGCGGTCAAAACCCAGATTGGACTTTTGTAACTGTTGAAGGTGACTTGATCACATCAGATGGTGTGATCACCGGTGGTACGGCAGAATCTGCTGACTCCGGTGTTTTGAAACGTAGCCGTGAAATCAAAGAATTATCTCAGCGCAAAGAAGAGTGGAGCGGAAAGCTTGCTCTCGCGCAAACTGCGCTTAGAAAAATGGACGGGCAGCTCGCTGCACTGACTGTCGAACTCGAAGGTGCGATCAAGCGCAACATCGAGCGCGAGGTTATGGTTACTGAGCTTAAGAAAGATCTTGAGCGCGCAGAAAACGAATACAACAACGCCCAGTCTGCAATTTCTCGCCAAGAGCGAGAAACACTCACAATCACGCAGTTATTAGAGTCGCGCGAAAATGAGCGGGCAGATCTTTCGACTCGAGCTCAAGAGCTTCGTGCAAAACGCGAAGGCCTTGAAATTCGAATCACCGACCTTGATCAGGAACTTTTAGTTTCGCGATCTGGAATCGACGAACTTCAGTCAAAAGTGACTGAGCTTCAGGTTAAATCTGCGACTCGCACTCAAGAGGCCGAAGGACTTCAGCGCCAAGCTGACATGCTTTCGCGCTCACTTGAAGACGTACAGATGCAGCTTACTCGCATGGGCGAAGAGAGCTCACGATCTGCTGAAACGATGACGACTAGCCAAGTAATACTTGAAGAGAAGAAAGTTGCTTTAGAGCAAATGATTTCTCAGAGCGAAGAAACCACGTCGCAGCTTTCTCGCGCACGCGATGAGTTTGAACAAATCGCAACTCGCGCTCGTGAGCTCGAGAAAATCGTTTCTCTGGCGATGTCGACTCGCAATCAGTTGCAAGCATCAATGAACGAAGCGCGTTTGCACTTAGAGCAAGCTCGCATGCGCGAACTGTATCTCCAAGATCAGATTCGCGAGCGTTACATTGTTGAGCTTTCTGAAATTGCCGAACGCTACCGTGATCGAGAAGGCGATTTAGCTGCAGCAGAAGTTCAAGTCAAAGACTTGCGCGATAAGATCGGCCGCATTGGTGACGTCAACCTCGCTGCAATTGAAGAATACGATGAAGTAGCTACGCGCTACGAATTCTTGTCGAAGCAGCAAGAAGAGCTTGTTGAAGCAAAAGAACAACTCAAAAAAGTAATCGATCGCATTAACCGAATTTGTTCACGCAGATTCCGTGAGACATTCGATCAAGTAAACGATCGGTTCACTAAAGTTTACCCAGTGCTGTTCGGCGGTGGCGAAGCTAACTTGATTTTAATTGAAGACGTTGAAAAAGGTGAGATGGGTATCGACATCATGGCGAAACCTCCGGGTAAGAAGATGCAAAGCGTTTCTCTGCTTTCGGGCGGCGAAAAAGCGCTTACAGCTGTAGCGCTTATCTTCTCGATCTTCTTAGTGAAGCCGTCTCCGTACTGTCTTCTTGATGAGGTCGATGCTCCGCTGGATGACGCCAACGTTTTCAGATTCAACGATCTCGTCCGCGAAATGGCGAAGCGCTCGCAAATCATCGTTGTCACTCACAACAAATACACAATGGAAGTTGCTTCGAAGCTTTACGGCGTCACCATGCAAGAAAAGGGCGTCTCCAAGATGGTCAGTGTTAACCTGGGTGATGCGCAAGAGACGCTCGGCTAAATTCGACGGGCAGATCGACGGTAAGTCCACAGACATAAACAGATCCTTTTTAAATTTAAAAAAAGCCGGTATTCCCAAAAAATACCGGCTTTAGTTTTTTATTAGTGCAGACGAGCGACTAAACGTCTTTTCGGTCTGAATTGATTCGTGCAGATGATTTATCAGATTGAGCTGAGTCTTCGCGCGAAACTTGTGACTTTTGGCCTTGCTGACCGCCTTGTTGCGATTGCTGCCGATCTTGGTTCTGTCCTTGGCCTTGGCTCTGGTTTTGATTCATACCAGGAGATTTTCTATCCTGATTTTGATCCGTCGACTGCTGTGTGCGTCCTGTATCTTTGTTTGCCATTGTATCTTCCTCCGAAGGTTGGTTGATTGAAATTCATGGCCATCTTACCGAGCTGCACCGCCGCGTTCATCTAGGTACGGTCAGGGTTGAGTGAAAGAACTTAGACACGAGGTCATTTGTCTTTAACTTCCGAGACAAATACGTTACGTATTTTGATCCGAGGTAAAAAATGGACTTTCAGTTTCTCGATTTAGAATCTCTCTACTGGCTCGCCTCTGGCGGCGCCTTCTTCGTGATCACTTTTGTTTTCGTATTTCTTAAGCGCAAAAAAACAGAAGATACCTCAGCAACTCTCGTTAAGCAGACTCCAGCAGCGAAGGAAGTTCGCCCTCATACAGTTGAAGAAATCCAGCGGCACGAGCCGCGAAAACTCTCGAGCGCGCTCGAGCAAACTCGCGGGTCTTTTTTCGGGCGACTCAAGTCAGCCTTCGCAGCAAAGCCAGTGTTGGGAGCAAATGAGCTCGATGAGGTTGAAGAGATCCTCTATACAAGCGATCTCGGCCCAACGACTGTTCAGCGATTGCTCGCAGCAGTTTCTGATCGAGTAAAAGAAGACGGGAACTCGGGGTTCGAAGCAGTTCGGCAGGCGTTGAAAGTAGAAATGCTTTCGATCTTTGAACAGAGCGAAGAGACGAAAACTGATGTAGTTCACCAGGGAAGCCAGTCGTATGTCGAAGGTCTAACGCATTTAAATCTTTGGGAGCATAAGCCAGCAGTTTTGATGGTTGTTGGAGTAAATGGAGCAGGCAAGACGACAACGATCGGAAAGCTTGCTCGTAAACTTGCACAGAGCGGAAAAAAAGTTTTAGTCGCAGCAGGCGATACATTCAGAGCGGCAGCAGGCGAACAGTTGAAAACCTGGACCGAGCGCGCTCAAGTTGAAATTTTTCATCCGAACAATACTTCTGATCCAAGTGCAGTTGCATTTGATGCCTGTCAGCTCGCGCAATCTAAAGGTTTTGATGTAGTTATCATCGATACCGCCGGCCGCCTTCATACTCAGAAAAATCTGATGGAAGAGTTAAAGAAGATGAAGCGCGTGATTGATAAACAAATCCCTGGCGCTCCACACGAGACACTTCTGGTGCTTGATGCAAACTCGGGACAGAACGCACTTATTCAGGCTCGCGAATTCCATCAGGCACTTACAGTTACGGGAGTCGTTCTAACTAAGTTAGATGGAACTGCGAAAGGCGGAGTCGCGGTGGGGCTCGCACACGAACTAAAGATCCCGATCAAGCTCATCGGAGTAGGTGAGAAGATCGAAGATCTCCGCCCATTCTCCTCGAAGGAATTCGTTGACTCGATAATCTAGGAAATTTCCGCGCAGCGCGGAAAAACTCTAGATTTCAGCGGAGAGTCCCCCTAAGGTGCGCTTGGTCTAGGTGACATTGGGGACCAAGCTGCTCGCGGCTTGGGCAATCAGGGGTCTCAATCAGCTCCAACTTAACCATTGCTTGCTGAATCCTCACAAACCTTCTAAGCTTTCAGAAGCAGGGAATATTTCCTGATTTGATAGGCCGTAACAGACAGGTAGTTGAGAAGTGCCAAGAACGCAAAATCAGCAATCACAAACAGAGACTCAGGCTAAACAAGAAGTCTACGAAGTGAATATCGCTGGCGTTCCACTCCGATTAAAATCATCACACGATGACGAAACAGTTCGAGAGCTTATAAACCTTGTTGATCGCAAAGTTCGTGAAGCTTTGCCGCTCACTAAGACTGGTTCATTACAAACTGCCTCAATATTTGCTTCGCTCCATCTCGCTGAAGAGCTTTTGATGTTAAAGCGTAAAACTCAAGCTGAATTGCAATCTCTTGAAAGCAAAGCCGAAAAAGTCCTTTCAGATCTAGAAGATTCCCGCCTCACTCAATCGGGGCGACCGGATTCGATTACGCAGTAATCGATAGACGTAACAGACAATAGTTACGATCGTCGCGCCCTTATAAGTGAATTAACTCTGAAGGATTTTCGAAAATGAATATGTCCAAATCTGATTTGCGAAAGCATTTCCGCGCCGAAATTGCTAAGAACAAAATAACCGGACATCTCTCTGCTCTCGAACAACGACTCGAATCGCTTTTACAAAACGATCAAGGTCGCTGGGCCGCTTACTGTCCGCTGCAAGACGAACCACTCCTACGATTCAATGAACTAAAGTCTGATGTGACTTGGGTCTTTCCCCGCATAGAAGGTGAAAACATTCAGTTCTACGAGGCGGATCAGTCGGAGTTAATTCCGAATCGCTGGAAAGTCATGGAACCAGATCCGAGCAAGCATCGTGCAGTTGACCTAAATAGTTTAAGTGGGATCATCGTCCCAGGTCTTGCCTTCGATCAGTTCGGCATTCGACTTGGTCGCGGGATGGGCTACTACGATCGAGCACTCAATAATTTCAACGGTAAAAAAATCGGTGTCGCATTCTCATGGCAGATCACGGAAAATCTTCCGCGCGAAAGCTTTGACGTTCCAATGGACATCCTCGTGACAGAAAAAAGCATCATCAGAGTTAATTCAGGAGATTTAGGAAGATGAACGAAACACTCTTGGTCGTGTTGGCGATCGTGGCGGGATTGGGCATCGGAGCCTTCGCTATGTTCACCTACAAGCGCGCCATTGATATGAAAACAAAAAAGACTGCTGAGCTTGAAGCCGAGCGAATCCTTAATCGTGCACGTGCTGAGTCGGGAAAAATCGAACGAGACTCAAAGCTTCGTGCAAAGGATTTCGAAACTCGCGCTCGCAAAAATGCTGAAGGCGACATCCTAAAGCAAAAGCAGACTCTAAAAAAAGAAGAGCAAGATTTAATTGATCGTGAGTCAAAGCTCGCTAAAGAATTTCAAAATAAAGAAACTGAAGTCGAAATGAAGCTTCAGGAAGTTGTAGCTCGCGACGAGAAAATTAAAATCTCAGAGCGCAGACTCAACGAACTTGAGAACGAAGTACAAAGAAGAACTTCGGAGCTCAAAGAACGCCTTGAGCGAATCAGCGGTTTAACATCTGCCGAAGCGAAAAAGGAAATGATCGCAGCTCTCGAAGAAGAATTGAGAACTGATGCCGCGAAGCGAGCGTTAGTGATCGAAACTGAAACTAGAGCCGAATCCGAGAAGAAAGCGAAACGAATTATTGCTTTAGCTTTGGCTCGGTACGCGGGTGAATACACGCCTGAGCGAACAGTGACTGTAATCAATCTCCCGAATGAAGACATGAAGGGGAAGATCATCGGCCGTGAAGGTCGCAACATCCGCGCTCTCGAAGCTGCTTGCGGTGTTGATTTGATCGTTGATGAAACCCCTGAGTCAGTTGTCATTTCTAGTTTCGATCCGGTCCGCCGAGAAGTTGCTCGCCGTGCTCTCGAAAAGCTAATGGAAGACGGGCGCGTGCATCCGGCACGTATTGAAGAAGTGATCGATAAGATGAAAAAAGAAGTCTTTAAACTCATGCGCGAAGACGGTGAGAAGGCTGCTTTTGAACTGGGCCTCACTGGTGTTCACCCAGAAATTATTAAAACAATTGGTAGTTTGAAGTATCGCCAGTCGGGCGGTCAGACGATTTACACTCATTCAATTGAAGTCGGCCACTTAGCAGGGATGATTGCTGCTGAAATGGGTGCTGACGTTAAGCGTGCGCGCCGAGCAGGTCTCTTGCACGACATTGGCCACGCACTCGAACACACGTTCGAAGGTTCCCATAGCAGTGTGGGAGCAGAGTTCGCAAAAAAGCACGGCGAAGCCGATGCAGTTTGCGAAGCGATTCGTGCTCACCACGGTGAGTTCGAGTCTGATTCACTTCTTGCGCATATTCTCCAGGCTGCAAACGTACTTTCAAATTCTCGACCTGGTGCTCGTAGACCTTCGATCGACACATTCATTCGTCGCATGGAAGATCTTGAAGCAATCGGAAACAGCTTCGACGGCGTGGTTCGCACGTTCGCAACTCAAGCGGGTAAAGAACTTCGTGTTCTCGTCGAAAGCAGTCGCGTGACTGACGAACAAGCGCAAATGTTGAGTTACGACATTGCTCGCAAGATTGAACGTGAGATGAATTACCAAGGACAAATCACCGTCGACGTTGTTCGCGAAACCAGAATTATTGAGCACGCGAGGTAGTTGTAATGGGTTTTATGAAGCCAGAAGATCAGCTAAAAGAACTCAAGAAGGGGATCGTAGATCTCGTTTCTGAAGCCGATCTGTTAAAAAAGCTTCAGAAAAGCTATGACACTGGTAAGCCACTCACGATTAAGCTCGGTGCTGATCCCTCTCGTCCTGATCTTCATTTAGGTCATACAGTTGTAATCAATAAACTTCGCCAGTTTCAAGAGCTTGGCCATCAAGCTTACTTTTTGATCGGTGACTTTACCGGAATGATCGGTGATCCCACTGGTCGAAATGAAACTCGCCCAGCTCTTACGAGAGAAGAAATTTTAGACAACGCAAAAAGTTACGAGCGTCAGATCTTCAAAATTCTTGATAAGCAGAAAACGAAAATTGTCTATAATTCTGAATGGCTAAATAAGTTAACGCCATCTGAATTCATCAAGCTTGCTGCGCAGTATACTGTTGCGCGAATGTTAGAACGCGATGATTTCGAAAAACGTTACAAATCTCACACTCCAATTTCCATTCACGAGTTTTTATACCCACTTTGCCAAGGCTACGACTCGGTCGTGATGAAGGCGGATGTTGAATTGGGCGGAACCGATCAGAAGTTTAATCTTTTGGTTGGCCGGGAACTTCAACGAAGCTACGGACAAGAGCCACAATGTATTCTGACTCTCCCTATCTTAGAAGGTCTCGATGGCGTTCAAAAGATGTCGAAGAGTTATGATAATTACATTGGAATCGAAGAAACAGCTAAAGACATCTTCGGTAAAACAATGCGCGTCTCTGATGAACTCATGCTTAAGTACTACGAGCTCCTCACAGACCTGACTGTGGACGAACTCAATAGCTTAAAAGCTAAAATGATTTCGAAGGAGCTTCATCCTCGCGATGTAAAGGTTCGTCTCGCGAAGACTTTAGTGGCTCGATTCCACGACGAAGCAGCCGCTGAGAATGCGGAGCTTGAGTTCACGCGCATTTTCTCAAACAAAGGTCTTCCAGATGAAATGCCTGAGTTCTCGATTGAGAGTGCTAAACTAGCAACCGAAATTGATATTCCGTCATTCCTCAAAGAATACGATCTTGTTCCATCAACTAGCGAAGCGCGCAGGCTTATCCAAGGTGGTGGAGTCGAAGTGAATTCAGCAAAGGTGACGGCGATTAAGCAGAAGTTCAACGTGAAGAGCGGTGAAGAACTCATCGTGAAAGTCGGCAAAAAGAAATTTGCCCGATTCAAGGTGAACTAAGGTGCCAAGCGAAAGTGCCAGAAAGTAAAAGACGTGAAGGTTAGATTTGTACCTCAAAATGTAGAGTGCGAAATTAAGCCAGGACAAACGGTCTTGCACGTCGCTCAGGATAACGGCATCTACGTCAAATCGGTTTGTCGTGGAGTTCCTTCATGCGCTGAGTGCCGTGTGCGAGTCGTAGAGGGTGAGCATAACGTCACCCCGCCAGCATCAAGTGAATTGGGCCTGATCGGCACTGGACACTTCATCGATCATAGAAGGCTTTCGTGCCAGCTCCGCTGCTTCGGTGACATCACGATCGATCTGACGGAACAAGTAGAGAAAGAAAAGAAAATTAAAATGGGACTCGATAAATCTCGTCCCAACAACCGCGAAGAATCAATCGGACAATCGGGTATGTACGGCGCTATTCTCGCCGAAACTGTCGGTGACGTAGGTAATGCCCAAATCGAAAGCGAACTTCAAAAAGAAGAGCAAGAGATTCGGGCGCGCGAGAACAACCAACGACGAAATCAGAACCAGCAACGCCATCAGAACCAGCAGAGTAAACCTAGCCAGAACAACAATCCCAATCAGCGCCGTAACAACAACAGACGCCGTAAAAACCCAAGTGGTGGCGGAAACGGCAACAGCGGCGGTGGCGGTCCTACGGGTAATCGTGACGGCGGAAATCGCAACTAGACCCGCGCTAATCTCAGGAGTTTGTTAATAAAAAAATCTTATGTGCAAATTTCTCGGTTAGGTGTGTTGACGAGGAATCGCGCACTTACGTGAAAAGGTCTGGCTCCAACTAGTAAAAAAAGTTGAGGTCTGAAATTTCTCATTGCTTCGAAGCGGTAAAATCCTGATCATTAATAACTGGAGGGGCGATGTGGTCAAGGATGACTCCCGTAGGTATGGACACCTAGACATCGTCTCGTTTTTCTTCCTCTTCCAAGATACAATCATGACAATGAAAACAATCATTCTACTTAGCTTCATTCCGCTAATCGCATGTTCATCAGCTCCGGTGGTTCATCGGCCAACGCAAAAAACTGAGCTTTCAAAGTTTGATCAGGTTCGTCTTGGAGTACCGGCTGCTGAAGTCGTTAGACTTCTTGGTGAGCCAACTCGTACCTACAAAAATCAAAACGCCAACTATTGGACCTATGAAAATATCACCGTAAAGATCGATGAGAATTCAAAAGTAGCCGCTAAAGGTTTAGAAGTGTCGGACCAGAACTTAACTTTAGCTGGAATTGAAAATCATTACGGTGTGAAGGATATGGAACTGGTAAAGACAGTTGTGGGATGCAACGGACCTGATGAGAAGCTTGGTGCCGACATTTATCGTTCTAAAAAACTTGGTGCCGAGATTTCGGTTTCGTTTAAAGGCGATATTCAAAGCTTTGTTCAAAATGACGACCTTCGACGAACACCTGCGAATGCTTATTCGCGCCCAGTGTGCCGAGCTAAGCGCTAAGGCATCAGTAGTGGAATCTCGATCGTGACTCGAGTTCCCACGCCCGGCTTCGAATCAACTTTAATTTGGCCACCATGATCTTGAATGATTCCATGAGAAATCGATAGACCTAATCCCGACCCCTTCGCACCTTTGGTAGTAAAAAACGGATCGAAAATTCGATTAGAAAGTTCGGCATTTAAGCCAATACCGTCATCAACAATTCTGATTGTGGCAACGGCTGCATCTTTCCAAATGCCGACTTCTATTCGTCCGCCAGTTTTTTTCTCGACGACAGCATCAATTGCATTCGTTAAGACATTTACGACCACTTGTTCAATTCGTGGCGCTGAACCGTTAACAATCACATCTTTATGGTAGCCAACATATTCAATCGTCACTCCAGATGCTTTTGCCGGCCCCTCAACAAGTGTGACAGACTTTTCTGCTACTTCCGAAAGATCGAGTGGAGTGAGGGTTGGGCCGCAGGCGCGTGAGAAATCATTTACGCCCGAAATAATTCGAACGATGCGATCAATTCCATTTTGTAGGCGCTCAAAATGAACTTCGGCTTGCTCCATTGTTTTTGGCGCAGTTGATTTCGCACCTATTGATTTCTGTACGACCGACTTGATCTTCTCAGTACTTAATCGAATGATCGCGAGTGGATTATTAATTTCGTGAGCAATCCCGGCAGCGATGACTCCGAGAGCTGACAACTTCGAGGAGTGCATCAGTTGATTCTGAGTCGACTCGAGCGCCATCATTGTTGATTTCATTTTTCGGAACATCGAGATGTTATCAACCACCATCGCAATCCAACTTGCAAAATGCTCGGCGATTTCTAAATCTTGCTCGTCAAATACTCGGTCATTTGTGAGGAGCATAATCGCTCCGACAACTTCATTTCTCGCGATCAATGGAACGACCATGTACGAGCTTGAGCCGAGTCTCATGATTAAATTGAGGTGATCAATACTCTCGGCGCGTGCCGCCCATTGCTCGTTACTTACGTGCGGAAGCAAAATTGATTGTCGCGTCTCGATGACTCGATACACTCCGCGCTTTGCTTTTGGGCTCGCCGGATATCGAGTCAGCATAGTCTTGATATCGCCGCCCATTTCGTCACGGCGATGAGCTCCGGTTACGCGCTCAACTTTTCCATCGTCTTGAACAAGGTCAATTGTGCACCAAGTAGCGAAGTCTTTAACGAGTAAGCTAGCAAGGCAGTTGATCGCGCGCTCGTAATCGCCACCATTAGCTAACACTCCTGTAGCGTTAGCTAAAAGCTCGAGAACTTTTTCCTGATTTTCAAATCCACGAAAGCCGCGAGAACCGATCGCTGCCTCGAAAGACTGTTGGGGGAGAGTATACTGCATACGTGGCGCCACTATAGGGACACTAGAGAGGCATATTCAAGTCTGGCGAGAGGCATCGAATTTTTTACCGGCCCTTGAATAGTCCAAATCTACTGCGTAAACTAGGCCATATATGAAAAAGCTCGTACTCATTCGACATGGCGAAAGTATCTGGAATAAAGAAAATAGGTTTACAGGGTGGACCGATGTTGATTTGTCAGACAACGGCTTGTCAGAAGCGCACAGAGCGGGATTGCTGCTAAAGGCCGAGGGATTCAAATTTGACTATGCATTCACTTCGCTCTTAGGCCGCGCGATTCGCACTCTCAACGTAATTCT
>JAYSYM010000370.1:0-1353 GCA_043727635.1 Bdellovibrionales bacterium
CTAAGCCACCACAAGTAAGTAACAACAAACTTGAGACGATTGCGAGAGCCTCAAACCAAGTCTGGTGTTGGGACATCACCTACCTTCCAAGCTTAGTTAGAGGTCTTTATTTTAAGCTTTATATTTTAGAAGATATTTTTAGCCGCAAGATCATTCATCACGTTATTGATGAGAGAGAAGACGCACAAGTTGCAATTTATTTTTTAGAAGAGGCTTTAAGAAAAGAAGAAATCACAGGTAAAGGTTTGCGTCTTCATAACGACAATGGTCAGCCAATGAGACAGCATCTATTTTTAGACAAGCTGAGATCGTTAGGAGTTTTACCGACCTGCTCGAGGCCAAGGGTAAGTAACGATAATCCGTTTATCGAAGCTCTATTTAAAACTCTCAAATACACGCCTGAGTACCCGACACGGCCATTTAAAAATATGTTTGAAGCAAAGGGTTGGGTTGATAATTTTATTAAATGGTACAACGAAGAACATCTTCACTCTGGCATAAATTACGTCACACCAAACTCACGACATGAAGGTAGGGATGTTAAGATCTTAGAGAGTAGAAAATTAGTTTTTACAAAGGCAAGAAGGCAAAATCCACAGAGATGGAGTAAAAATGTTTACTCATGGCCACACATCAAAGAAGTTGAGCTCAGTGCTAACGGGTGCCGCATCACAAAAAAAGCGACATCTTTATAGACATCTACCGGCGCCGCGAAACTCCGCGCTGATCAAACGCTAACGTCAAGTCCACGGCGCGAAGTGCGTTCTTGAGAAAGAAGCTGAAGCTGCAATGGCTTCAATCCCGAAACCAAAAGATTAACTGAATTCCCGACTTCGAACTGTTTCAAAGTCTGATTTTGAACCTGAATAAGTTGGCCATCGATACTAACAATGTATTCGTAGGCCGAAAGTTTTTCGAAAACCTTCGCTACAATGACTTCGCCTTTTTTCAAGCCAGCTAAATCGGTTTTCATTATTTTTCAATCCTCGGAAAAATTACTTTTCGAACGAGTGGAGCTGAATTTAATTCGCGAGCCTGAGTTCCAACTCGTGCTGCCGCCTGAGTGCGAGGCGCGGAAGAGCCGACTTGGTTTGGTGTAGCTGAAGCCGTAGGAGCGGCCGATGCAGTCGGAGCTTGAACTATGATCGGTGCCGAAGCTACTCGCAGTTGATGAGCCGGCTCCTGAAATGTGAGCGCATCTTCTTGAAAGCTCGGCGGAATCAATACAGGTGGTTCATTAAACTCTACACGTGCAGATTCGCGCTGCGGAGCAAAGCCAAGGAAGCGCGCTTGCGCAGCTTCAGAATGAGTTTGCTCTTGTTGTTCAGCTTCGCGAGTCACACGGCGAAATTC
>JAYSYM010000371.1:0-1351 GCA_043727635.1 Bdellovibrionales bacterium
CAACGATCCAGTTCCCAGCTCCGGCTTTCATACTATTTGAAAAAAGAAGTGCATCCAAGAACGACCAGCTTTGCTCTTTGCCGAAAAACTCAGTCCCTACGCAGTGACCGCAACCGATGAGGTGCGAGACTTGCCACTTTGAACCAAGCTTGTCTCCGTAGAGTCGGGCTTTGCTGTCTTCGTTTGAATTGATGTTGAAATCACCGCCAGCTATTGCAAGTGATCCAGCTGGCAACTTAACTAACTCAGCGTTGAGAGCTGCAACGGCAGCCAATCGATACTCAGTAGGATTACCGCCCGAAGGAAAGTGTACTCCGAAGACGTTCAACTTCTCGCCATCCGGAAGCGCGAAAACTGCATGCAAGATGCCGCGTGAGTCAATAATCTGATTGTTCATTTTTACAGGATAAATGTTCGTGTTACCCGCGCGTTTAAGTCGCGACAACATTCCGATATCGATCCCGCGATCATCCCAACCTTCAAGCAAGATTGGCTCAAGATACGCTTTGTCAGCCGGAAGCTTTTTGTTAATCGCATCCATGAGTTTACGAAGAATTTTGATATTCTCAACTTCTTCAAGAATCAAAACATCTGGGCCGTTGCCCTTGTCGATGCTCGTGATCACATTCACAACTCGTTCGATTTTTGTTGCGAGAATTTTATCGTTCCAGTCGAGCGACAAACATTCGTCCCTGAAAAAGTCATTCGTGATCTTCATGCAGGTGCTGTAGTGCTCTTTCGTGTTTTTTACCGAGAGCGGCAAAAATACGAAATCAGTCGCATTGTCTTTCTCAGTATCGAATAGGTTTTCGATATTATAAGCGAGAACAGAAACTTCTGTAGCTCTTGCGGCTTCTTCTTTTCCGCTAGCAAAAGCCTGCGAACTCAAGAGCAGACCGATCATTACGAGTTTAAGTTTCATTTACCCCTCCAACTCTCATTTATTGTGAAAGCAAAAAGTGACCACTTCCCCAAGGATGTAAGACGTTTATGCATAATCGGGGCCTGCCCTCGAGAATGCAAACTAGGATTGGGTTAGGGTAAAAGAATTATTTGCCTGGAGCTGGGTTAAGAGCCTGAATTTTCTTCAACTTTCGCCGCGAGAACGAAGGGCTTCTGAAGGCAATATTTGAGTATAGGTTTTTGCCGGCCACCAGGCTCCAACCCATGCGATTACACAGGAGATCAAAACGACACCTGCAATTAAACCCGGCTCAATTCGAACTGGGATGGTGGTGTCATAATAAATTTGCGGAAGAATTGGGAGCGGAAACTTTTGGATCAAAACGCAAACTAAGAGCCCAAGCAGAAGCCCCCCGCCGAAACCAATAGCAGAAAGCAGCAGCCCAAG
>JAYSYM010000372.1:0-4431 GCA_043727635.1 Bdellovibrionales bacterium
GCGAAATTTTTTTAATTGCTTGCAAATACGCACCACCCGCAATCGTCGCGCGAGTTCCCAAAACTCCAATTCGTTTTGTCGCAGACGCATCAACAGCAACTTGCGCACCTGGCTCGATCACGTTGTAAACTGGCACCGCAAATTTCAAATCAGTGCGACCAACGAGTACGCTCGAGGCAGAGTTGCAGGCAACGACAACTGATTTCACTCCCCGATCCACGAGAAAACTAATGTTCTGATTGAGATATCGCATGATGGTCTCAGGCGATTTGCTTCCGTAAGGCAATCGGGCTGTATCGCCGAGGTAAATAAAATTTTCGTGCGGAAGTTTTTCGCGGACCGATTTTAAAACTGTAAGGCCACCAATGCCTGAATCGAAAAGTCCGATGGGTGCGCCAGAAAATTTCGCAATCAAACTTGATGCTCGCGGATGTAATTGATCAGTTCCTCAGTCGTGCAAGGGACACAACCAACTTTTCCGACGACAACTCCTGCAGCAAAATTCGAAAGTGCACAGGCACGTTCAAGCGTGAAACCAGAACCCCATGCTAACGCCAAAGCTGCAATGACAGTATCACCAGCGCCGGTCACATCTGAAACTGCGCGAGCGTAAGTGGGCAGATCGTGGACTCCACCATTTTCAAACAAACGCATTCCTTCTTTTCCCCGCGTGATGACCATCGCTTTCGATTGAACTGCATCCATCAACTTTTGGCCGATGCGACTGACAAGTTCAGAATCAGGACGGTGATCATCTACCGCTTCACCAACCAGGGCGACCGACTCGTCGAAGTTTGGAGTCATGATATCAACTCCGCGATAGTACTTAATTGGAGTCGTGCGATTAGGATCAGCCAAAACTTTTTTGCCGTGCTCTTTTGCAAGCTTGATGATGGCTTGCGCAAGTGACTCGCTTACCACTCCCTTAGCGTAATCTTGTAAAATCACTGCCGAAACCGAAGGCATTAACGCTTTCGCTCGCGAAATCACTTCTGCTTCAACCGCCGCGCTCACAAACTGTCGATGTTCGTAATCGACCCTCACGATGTGATGGTTCTGAACCATAACGCGCGCCTTGCGAGTTGTAGGCCGTAATTTATCTACAACAAGAGAATCAGGCGAAACTCCCGCAGCTTTGAGGAGCGATCGAAGTTGATCCGAAGCTGAGTCTTGCCCTACGACTGAAATTAAATGCGGAACACCACCGAGACTCGAAACGTTTTGAGCAACGTTGGCTGCTAATCCAAGACGCATTTCTTCTTTTTCAACTTCAACGACTGGCACTGGAGCTTCGGGGCTGATTCGTTTTGCATGACCCCAAATGTATTCATCAAGTCCGATGTCACCGACGATCAGAACTTTGTGTCCCTTAAGTTTGTGAGCATTCTCTAAGACGTAAGGTGCATGGTGCAAAACTGATGGGCTCATCAAGCTCCCTTTTTATATGCTTAACTAAAGTTTGTAATCACAAGTTGATGCTAACGCAAGCGGTCCTGCGAGAACAAAGCCGACAAGTCGAGTCAATATGGACGAAAACAGGCTGAGCCAAACATCAAATGTGACGATGGGTTTGAACTTGCAAACGCCCATGCCGAGCGCTTTAATTGACCCACTTTCAAAACCAGAAAACTAACCAGTCGATCTCGAAGGATTATAGGTAGATGGAATTCAACGAAAACGAATTATTTCGTAACACGGTCAAAAGTCTAGAAGAAGCAGCGAACATCGTTAACTGTGACCCGAACGTTCTTGAGCGATTGAAGCGCCCACGTAAAGCACTTCTCGTAAGCATTCCGGTTCGTATGGATGATTACCGCGTAAAAGTTTTCACTGGCTATCGTGTACAGCACTCAAACACTCTCGGACCTTACAAGGGTGGTATTCGCTATCACGAAAACGTTGATCTCGGTGAAGTTGCGGCACTTGCTACTCTTATGAGTTTTAAATGTTCACTTTTAAATCTTCCACTCGGTGGCGGTAAAGGTGGAGTGAGAGTAGATCCAACTCAACTTTCACGAACTGAAAAACAAAATCTTACTCGTCGTTTTACGTCTGAAATCGGCATGATGATTGGCCCGGATGTCGATATTCCTGCTCCTGATATGGGAACTGATCCGCAAACAATGGCGTGGATGATGGACACTTACTCGCAAGAGCGTGGTCACGCGATTCCCGGTGTAGTGACTGGTAAGCCGATCGAAATCGGCGGATCGTACGGAAGAATGGGCGCAACTGGCTTAGGCGTTGTCTTCACAGCCGAGAAAGCTTGCGAGAAATTAAAGATTGCAATGAACCAAGCGACAATGGTCATTCAGGGCTTTGGTAACGTGGGCATGCACGCAGCTCTTTACGCTCACCAACGTGGGACGAAGATTCTTGCTGTGAGTGATGTTAGCGGCGGAATTTATGATCGCAACGGACTCGATATCCCCGCTGTCATTTCTTATGTAAATGAACATAAAGTTTTGAAAGGCTTTCCAAAAGCTGAGCCCGTTACCAACTCTGACTTACTCACGATCAAGTGCGATATCTTAGCTCCGTGTGCTCTCGACGGCGTGATCACAAGCGAAAATGTTGAGAAGATCGATGCGAAAATCGTTGTCGAAGGCGCAAACGGTCCATGTACTCAGCATGCTGCAGCTCGGTTAACTGAGCGCGGAGTTTTGAACGTTCCAGATATTTTGGCTAACGGCGGTGGCGTTATCGTTTCTTACTTCGAATGGGTGCAATCACTTGCTTACTATTTCTGGGATGAAGAACAAGTAAACGCGAAGATGAAACAAATCATCACACATGCATTTGATAAAGTTTGGGATCTCAAAGTCGAAAAGAATATCGATATGCGTACAGCCGCACTCGGAACAGCAGTTCGCCGCTTAGAGCGCGCGATGCTACTTCGTGGACTCTACCCTCGATAATGAAACCGTGGCTGTGGTTGCCAGCGCAATTCGCTCACGATCTTAGTCCGATCTATTTAAAAATGCGCGGAAGCTTCATCGGCCCGCGCATTTTTTCGTTCAAGCCTCGAACGTGGCGTGGGCTCGAATTTAAAAACCCCGTCGGAATTGCTGGCGGCGTTGATAAGAGCGGGAATTGTGTTCAAGGTTGGTGGAGTCTTGGCGCTGGCTTCATTGAAGTCGGAACAGTTACTCCACTGCCACAGGCGGCGAATCCAGGAAAAATTATCGATCGAGATCTTCTGAGCTCTGCTCTTTGGAACAAAATGGGTTTTCCAAATGGTGGAATGAATCGGCTGCGACAGCAGCTGCTTTCGCTCAAAAAACCGCATGCAACCCCGATCTTCATTAACATCGGTAAGAACCGAGACACACCCAATGAGCAAGCGGTCACTGATTACACGTCCTTGATTAATGAACTTCACACAGTTGCTGATGTTTTTGTTGTCAATATTAGTAGTCCGAACACCAAGGGTCTGCGGGACCTTCAAGCAGCCGATACACTGCGCGCTTTGCTTGCCGATGTAACCAAGACTTCTGCTCGCTACAAAAAACCTGTGCTGTTAAAGTTAAGCCCGGACCTAAGCGAAGAACAATTAAGGCACACGTTGGATGTATCGCTTGAGTGCAATATTGATGGTTGGATTCTGACCAACACAACTCTCACGAGAATAAATGGTTCTAAGTTTCCAATCGAAGGTGGAGTTTCAGGCGCACCACTAACCGAACTCTCACGAACTTGTCTTAAGACCGCGGTGACTCATCTTGGAACTCGCAAAGGTGATCGTCTACTTGTTTCAGTTGGGGGCATTCTCTCTGCTGACGAAATTAAATCCCGCCTCGAAATGGGAGCTGATCTCGTTCAAGTTTACAGCGGCTTAATTTTTAATGGTCCAGGTTTTATTCAGAAAGCCGTGGCGGAACTGCGACTTGCTCTTTAAGCCAGCCGAATTGTAAACTTATACCTTATGGCTTTAAAGCGTCCGGTTTGGATTCCAGTTGTAACGGGCCTCATCCGCAAAGGTGACAAGGTTTTAGTAGGTCAACGACCTGTTGGACACTCACTTGCTGGTCAGTGGGAATTTCCCGGTGGCAAAATTGAAAAAGGTGAAACTCCTGAGGTTGCACTCGCTCGTGAGCTTAGTGAAGAGCTCGGCATCGAAGCTGAAGTCGGTGCCTTGAGACATGCGAGCACGCACAATTATGGCGACACCTCGATCATTATTTTATTTTACGATGTGAAACTTTGGAAAGGTGAACCGAAAACTGTTCACCACATGGATCTTAAGTGGGTTCTACCTGACGAACTACCACAACTTTCGATCCCCGATGCTAATCGAAAAATTCTTCCGTATTTGATTAATTGTTTAAAGACGTAAGAAAGAGTTGTCGTGGCAAAAATCGCGTTTTTCACGGAGCGACTTCCATCTAACGACGACGACATATCTTTATTCTCTGGAGCACTGATTCAGTC
>JAYSYM010000373.1:0-1350 GCA_043727635.1 Bdellovibrionales bacterium
AGATGACCGAGCGAGTTTCAATTGCCAACATCAAAGGCAGTTGGGCCGAAAACGTAAATGATCTGAATGATCTTATCGGTGCACTCGTTCAGCCGACGACCGAAGCGGCTCGAGTTATCACCTCGGTGGCCAAAGGAGATTTGTCACAGAAAATGTCGATGGAGATCGATGGTCGTCCTCTTAAGGGTGAATATCACAGAATCGGACTCACAGTGAACACCATGGTGGATCAATTAAATTCATTTGCTTCAGAGGTGACTCGGGTTGCAAAAGAGGTCGGTACCCAAGGAAAGCTTGGTGGTCAGGCAGATGTTAAAGGTGCCTCTGGTATTTGGCGCGATCTAGTTGATAACGTGAATGGTCTCGCATCAAACTTAACAGATCAGGTTCGTAACATTGCCAAGGTGACAACCGCGGTTGCAAAAGGCGATTTGTCACAAAAAATTACGGTTGATGCCAAGGGCGAAATTTACGAACTAAAAAATACCATTAACGTCATGGTGGATCAACTCTCATCATTTGCGGCAGAGGTGACTCGGGTTGCAAAAGAAGTTGGTACCGAAGGTCGCTTAGGTGGTCAGGCCGATGTTAAAGGGGTCTCAGGTACTTGGAAAGATTTAACAGATAACGTGAACGTTCTTGCAGGAAATCTAACAGCCCAGGTTCGAAACATTGCAAAAGTGACAACAGCCGTTGCGAACGGCGATTTGTCACAAAAAATTACAGTTGATGCCCGAGGCGAGATTCTAGAACTAAAAAACACGATCAATACCATGGTGGATCAACTAAATTCGTTTGCTGCAGAGGTGACTCGGGTTGCAAAAGAGGTGGGTACCGAAGGTAAACTCGGGGGTCAGGCCGACGTTAAAGGGGTCTCTGGTACTTGGAAAGATTTAACAGATAACGTGAATGGTCTTGCCGGAAACTTAACAGGTCAGGTTCGAAACATTGCCAAAGTGACGACGGCCGTTGCCAACGGCGATTTGTCACAAAAGATTACGGTTGATGCCAAGGGTGAGATCTTCGAGCTTAAGAACACGATCAACGTCATGGTGGATCAGCTCAACTCGTTTGCGGCTGAGGTGACTCGGGTTGCGAAAGAAGTTGGTACCGAAGGTAAACTAGGTGGTCAGGCAGATGTTAAAGGGGTCTCTGGTACTTGGAAAGATTTAACAGATAACGTGAACGGTCTGGCATCAAACTTAACAGATCAGGTTCGAAACATTGCAAAAGTGACTACGGCCGTTGCAAAAGGCGATTTGTCACAAAAAATTACGGTTGATGCTCGAGGAGAGATTCTAGAACTCAAAAATACGATCAATACCATGGTGGATCAGCTCAACTCGTTTG
>JAYSYM010000374.1:0-1347 GCA_043727635.1 Bdellovibrionales bacterium
GGATCATCAAAAGGTTTAGGTCCTAAAGGCAACGGTCCAGCTGGATCGGGTGGCGGCGGATCAGGTTACGGTTGGGCAGACGCTGGTGACGAAGATGATTTCACCGTTCAAGGCGGCCTAACAATGGAACAAATCGAAGCGATCATTATTCGCAACATGGGTCAGATCACTTACTGCTACGAGCAAGGTCTCCAGCAAAAATCGAATTTGTCGGGTCGCGTGCGAGTTAAGTTCTTAATCGGTCAACATGGTCGTGTAACAACAGCAGGAATCGCAAGTTCAAGTGTTAAATCAGCAAAAGTTGAAAGTTGTATCGTTAACAGACTTCAAGCCTGGAACTTCCCTCGCCCAGTTGGTGGTGTGAGTGTGAAGGTAGTTTACCCATTCACTCTTCGCAGAGTAGGGCAGAATTAATATGAAAACGATTAAAGTTGCAATTTTAAGTTCTGCAGCAGTGCTTGCATCAGCTTGCGGGCCGATTCAAAGCAGCCCAGCTCCTGATTACGATCAAATGCGCGCACAAAGTAAACCAACGACTCTTGAGCAATCTCGAGCAGCTCAGAATGCGAATCGCGCTGAGCTTCAAAGACGTCGAGACGAACAAGAAGCAAATCGACAAGAAAATATTCGATTGCAAGACGAAGCTCGCCGACAAAAAGAAGCTCAACAGCAAGAGCAAACTCGCAAAATCCCAGTTTCAAAAGGTTTAATCGATATCCGAACCGAAGGTTCACTCAACTTCGTAGAGACAAAGGTTTCCCAATTTTTAGTTAAAGCTCGCGTTCTTCAGCTGAAATTGAACTATGAACTCGTGTTCAGTGGATTACCAGCTGGTGCAAAAGTTGAAACGGTTGATGGTCAAACCAAGTCTGTCACATGGGCGCCTGCGGCCGGTTCAGTTGAAGCTGGTAAAGAATCAAAATCAATCAAGTTCGAAGTAGCATTAATGCCAGCTTCGACTCTCTCGGCAGCAGATCAAAGACTTTTCGATGCTGAGACGACAAAAGAGACGTTTGAAATCCTTGTAGCGAAATCAAAAGAGAACCCAGTTGTTCAAAAGGTTTCTGGATTAGACGGCGTTGTGCAAGAAGGTTCGAAAGTTAAGTTCGTAGTTGAAGTTCGTGATCCGGGAGCACAAGGTTCAACGGCTCCAAAAGTAGCAATCAAAGAAGACGCAGCATCAACTCGCGAAACAGTTGGAATCGATGGATCAGCCTTCATCACTGCTGATGCTGATCAAGCTCCAACAAGCTCTTCACCTGGCATCTGGAATTTCTACTTCATCTACGACACATCAACTAAAGCGGCGCCTCGCCCAGCTAAACTCGGTTCAGGTAACAAGCGTTT
>JAYSYM010000375.1:0-4413 GCA_043727635.1 Bdellovibrionales bacterium
TCTCGTAAGCATTTGGTCGGCGCAAGATCCGTAACCCTGCAGCGACGAAGGCTTGCGTCTGTCTTTTCCATTTTCATAGACTAGATACCCGGTTTGGCATTCCGACGAATAGATGAGAGTTGCGTCTGTTGTTTTTCGGGTAGTAACCAAACTATAACAAACAAGATTTTTGTCTCTCACTTTAGAATTTTTCTGAATACTTTGAACGACATCAGTTTTGCACGGTCCGCGAGTATCGTACGAGCGAACAATGGGGATGAGCGAACTTTTATCACCAGCTTGTTCGCGAACTAATTTCCATTCGTCTTTGCTGAGCGGAGTTTTGTCGCGACGTGGGTGCCAGGCTTTGCCCCATCGTCTATCACCAGCCATCATTAGCACTTCTCTCCAGCTATTAGCCAAGATCGAGGCCGCGCCGTTTGACTGAAGGCAATTGACAAGTTTGGAGTCGGCCCGGCGTTTATCGCTAGTCGTCCCGCCGATCCAGTACGCGAAATCATGTTGCACGCAGCAGTCTGTGAAATCACCAAGGGCTAATATCTTTGGAACCGAGCAGCCGTCGGTTACAAAGCGGTCTAACCGCTGGGTCTCTCCCTGGCTCCAACTCGGTGAAGCTATTAAAATGGCGACCACTAGGAACCTAAACCCCATCTCATAATATCGGCCGACTTTCGTCTTAAATTGAGTGTCTCATAATGAAACAACGCTAGCGAAAGTAAACTCGTCACGTGACGAGTTAAGAATCTCTAGGATTTGGCCTTGCGGCCGACTAAGCTCAAGCAAGATGAGCAACATTGCTGACACATCAAAGAAATGGGTTTTCTTTCTTCCTTCCGTTATGCGAGATTTCGTAACGCTATTGAAAGATGCCGACATACGCTTGCTTGCATCGGCGTTAGCCTTCGCAACTTTGATTTCGATAGTGCCCTTACTCGCAGTAAGCTTGAGTGTTTTCCATTCGTTTGGCGGATTCGAATTTCTTCTCAAAAAAGTTGAACCGTTCTTACTGCAAAATTTAATTCCAACTTCGGGTGCAGATATTACCTCTGCGATTCGTGGAGCAATTCTTCGCGTACATTCAGGCGCACTCGGTTTTTGGGGAGTAGTGGGGCTGATGCTTGCTTCAACAAAGATGTGTTTTGATATTGAGCGCGCTGTTCAAAAAGTTTGGCAGCTTCCTTCGCGAAAAAAGTTTGCTGGCCGCTTGGTAGTTTACTGGATGGTGATGTTCGCTGTTCCGGTAGTCATCGGAATCGTTCTCGGGCTTGTGGGTGCGCGCGACCTTGCATTTTACAAACACATTCCAAAGTGGACGATTAGCTTTATCTTACTTTTCACGGGACTGTTCGCCACCTACAAGTACATGCCTGCTGTGAAAGTGGTCAAAATCTGGGCCGCTATCAGCGCACTCTTAGCGGCATCTTCAATTTTATTTCTGCAGATCAGTTACGTCGGAATTACTCGCGAGCTGATTTCGTACAACAAAGTTTACGGAAGCTTGGTGTCAGTTCCGTTCTTCCTCATTTGGCTCCTCGTAGTGTGGTGGATCTTCCTCATCGGTGCCGGCCTCTGCGCCAGCCTCCAATCCCGCTCCAACCGATAAAAGGTAGCTGCTACCAGAGTGTAGCGCGGCTGCGTCATCTTCCCCGGTAAGGCGCTTGTCTCGAGCGCTATTCATTGTCACAATTTTCGAGTTATAGCTTTTGAGTTTATCAAAGCAACTATTACGCTCTTACGGAGGATTTTCGATGTTCAATTTACGTCAGCTAGCAGCTCTAGTTGTTACTACTGCGACTATTGTTGGGATGGGTGCATCTGCATTCGCAGCGGGTTACGAGAAAAATATCATGTGGTCAGGCCGTCACGCAGGACCTGCAGGCACTGGCGCTGCATGGGCGTCGGGACCAGAAGCTTTGTATTACAACCCTGCAGGTATAGTGACGACTGAGGGCAGTAGGTCAGTCGACTTAAATGCGTCGCTTGTTACTTCTCAATTTAAAGCACCGACAACAACTGCCAATCAGCAAGAGGCTGCCGAGCGCGAATACTATGTAGTTCCGGGCTTTTTTTATGGAGCTTCTCCAACTAACAAGTTTGGGTATGCAGTTGGCTTGTACGCAGCTGGCGGATCGCGAGCGCACTACGGCAATATGAATGTTGGAGTTGCGGGATTCACTCCTACACTGAAATCTGAAATCGAAGCGGTCGAATTATCAGTCGGTGGCGCATACAAAGTCGGTAACGATATCAAGCTTGGTGCTGGCTATCGCTTCGGAATGGTGAGTGCTGCTCTTTCTTCGGTAGATATCGTACCAGTTGGTACGACTCGGTCAGTTCTCAACGTTGATGATCTTAAAGGCAATCAACATGGCTTCAGAGTAGGGGCGCAATGGCTTCCCGCAGATAAAAGCTTTGGAGCAGGCATTTCTTATCGCTCGCCGATGAATTTATCGCTCGGCGGAACTTCGAGCGGTCAGATTCGTGGAACTGCTAACGGAGACTTCTCGCCGACTGCCACGACTGTAAAGACAGTCTTCCCTGCGCAAATCACTACTGGCGCTTACTGGGATGTTGTTCCTAAAGCATGGCGTGCGCACATCGAACACGTATTCACTCAATATTCGAAAAATCAAAAGTTAGTCATAGATGGTTTGCTTACTAATCCACTCACTGCTGTAACTTCGGATATTCCAGACATCGAACAACACTGGCGTGACCAACACAACATTCGTTTAGCGGGTGAGTACATGCGCTCGAAATATCCAATTCGCTTCGGGTACGTTTGGAGTTCAGGGGTTGAAAATCCAGACTACGCTCGAGCAGTTTTCGCTGCTCCGGGTGCGGCTCATACCTTCACGCTCGGTACAGGGCGTGGAAATGAAAAGATCGAGTACAACATTGCAGCTGAGTATATCTTTGTTGAAAAGGCTGCGAACCCACTCACTTCAGGAATTGGCTCGCGTGGCGGTGACTACCGAAGCGAAGCGATCGCGCTTCATACTGGCGTGACTTACAAATTCTAATGATGAATCGAAGAGCGCTTACATACATTCTTTTGGTAGGCGCTCTCTTCGGCTCCGCAGCTTGTTCTGAGCTTGAAGGATCCGGAGAATTAGTTTCAATTCCCGCAGTCACTTTCACTTGTTCTAGCGGCACGGCATCGAATTGCGGTGGTGCTGGCTCGACAAATTTATTTCGAATCATTTATTCAACGTTCGATTGCAATGGAGCTGGAGATCAAAGTTTCAATGCGAAACGGACATCTACTGGCTTTCTAAGCTGCAACGGTGCTTCGTGCAGCGGAAGCTCGAGCACTTGGTTGGATGAACGTGGCTCAGCGGTGACTTCGCTTATTCCCGCCGACAATTATACAATCTGTGTCGTTGTGTTCCGTCAAGGCGACTTCAACACGGGCGCAAACGCGAACGACGCCAATGGCGAGCAGGCCATTGTGGTCGATAGTTCTTCGCCACCTTTTAACATTCTCAATTTCTCAAACGGTTCACCTTAGCGCTTATTCTAAGGCCTCTCCTAGCCTCTGCCATAGCCTTATTGAATTGGTGAGGCTACTTGTGCGAAACTCAATCCATGATTCAAGTTGCGAGAAAAGCTACGACTGTTGGTGGGTTAATTGGAATTTATGCCGGACATGCGCTGATCGCGCGAACTCTCATTAAAGATCGCAAAACTCGCCTGCAATATTTCAATCGAACAGTTTCGGCTTATACGAAGAAAGTTCTTCAAACTATCCAATGCGAGATTTCTACTCCAGGCTTTGATCCGAAGATGTTTGAGAATGAAAATTTTCTGATCATCTCAAATCATCTTTCTTACTTAGATATTTTGATTACTTCTTCAATTCTTCCTTCGTGTTTTGTTACGTCAGTTGATTTGGGTGAATCAAAGTTTCTTGGAACTCTCGCTGAACTAGGTGGCGCGTTATTCGTTGAACGACGACACCGTGGAATGATTGAGCAAGACACTAAAAATCTTTCTGATACTTTGAAAGATGGTTTTAATCTGGTGCTGTATCCCGAAGGTACGAGCACGAACGGCGAGAAAGTAATGCCGTTTAAGAAATCGCTTTTGATGTCCGCAGTTCAGGCGCAGAAAAATATTCTTCCAGTTTGCATCAAGTATCTTGAGGTTGATGGCGAGCCCCTCACTCTCGAGAACCGTGATCGTGTTTGCTGGTATGGCGATATTCCATTCGGAACTCATGCTGCGAAGCTGATGAAAACAAAAAGTCTAAAAGTTGAGCTGCAGTTTTTAGATGTGATTAAAGTGACGCCGGAATCAACTCGGCATGAGCTCACCGACAAGGCGCAAGCTGCGATTTCTGCAGCTTACGGAAATCCGTTAGGTAGGCCGTAGCTTTTCTCAACTCAGTGAGTTGAGAAAAGCTACGGCCTA
>JAYSYM010000376.1:0-1342 GCA_043727635.1 Bdellovibrionales bacterium
TTTAGGTTATGATGCGGTTTTAGTAACTGCACATGGCTCGCACTTTTGCAGCGGCGGTAATTTAACAGATTACGCCGGGATGAAAACGCCAGCTCAGGGTAAAGCTGTTAATCGAAAGATCGCTGCCATTCTTGGTTCACTCTCATCACTTCCAGTTCCTACTGCTTGTGTCGTGCAAGGTGATTGTTTGGGCGGAGGCTTAGAGCTACTGGGAAGCTTCGACTATGTTGTCAGTGTCCCTGAAGCACAATTTGGATTTTGGCAGCGACGAATTGCTTTGAGTTTCGGCTGGGGTGGTCGCAAGCGATTAGCTCGGAGACTAAGTGACTCTCGGTTAGATCAACTTGCAATGAGTTCTCGAAATCTATCTGCTGCTGAAGCACTCGAAATGGGCTTGGTTGATCAAGTTGCGCTAGCGAGCAAAGCCCAAGAGGCTGCAGAGCAATGGCTCACGCGGACAGCGAGCTTGCCCGCTTTACCGCTCCAGGAGCTAAAAAAATCAATTGGTAAAAAAGTAGATGAACGAAAGTTTTTCGAAAAACTTTGGTGGAATAAGGAGCACTTGAAAGTGCTCCAGAAATTCAAACGCTAATATCGGCGGCTATGGTCGCGATGATGATCATGGTCATCATCATCATTAGATTCATCACAAAGTAAAAGTCGCGTCTCACCAATCATTGCGTGCGCAAAATTAACTCTGATGTAAGCACACTGACCGTTGCTACTAACTTCTTCTACAGAAGAAAGTTCACCTACCAAAATCATAGCGCCGATCTGGTTTGGCATAAGTAGATCAAGCACGCTCTGATCTCCGCGAGGTACTAGCGTACCGAACTGTCGAACCGCAATAGTCTGACCATACAGGCCCTGCATCACTACCTTGAGATCGTAACTTGAACCGCGATAGCCTTGGCGAGTTCTCAGTCGCGCGCTCAAAATTCGCTGATCGGTTCCGGCAACCGCTCTTAGATCTCGCAACTCATGCGAATCATCAAGGAACGTGAGCGAACTTCTCGATCGATATTCATTGTTAAGTTGACCGACTTGACCATTCTGATTTGGCGAAACTGCTTTGGTAGCATCACCGTTACCCTTGCAACCTGCCCCGACCGCAACGAAAGCCATTAATAAAAGAACCCTTGTTTTCATAATTTGAATCTCCCGGCGCAATCTATTGCTATTCGCGTTCCATCCGCGCCAAGCAAATAGCTGACCAACCGTCATACACAGGCGGAAATTCTTTCAATTTACCAAGGGCCAAACTGACTTTTTTGAGGAGAGTGGTGTCACTTTCACCAGTAGAAATAGATCGATGCGAGAACTAGTGCTGCCGGCAAACCCT
>JAYSYM010000377.1:0-1342 GCA_043727635.1 Bdellovibrionales bacterium
CTTGAACAGATCGTCGACAAAATGGAGTCAGGTGACTTAGCACTCGAAGACTCGCTAAAGTTGTTCGAAGAAGGCGTAAAGCTTTCTCGCGATTGCAACACGCAGCTAACTGATGCTGAGCAAAAAGTGAAAGTGCTTTTGAGTGTTGATCCGAGTGGGAATGCGACGACAAAAGACTTCACCGCTAATGATTAACCGTACGAACGCTGATCTCGCAGCTGAATTAGAAGTTCGCGCTCAAAAAGTTGAGCGCTTCTTCAATCAACACTTCTCTCATCATAAAGCTGCAGAGCTGATGGCGGGCGATCGTGAGGTAGCATTTGCTTCCACAGGGTTTGCTCAGCTTGTCGAATCGGTTCGGTACTCTTCTCTTCAGAACGGAAAACGTTTTAGACCAGCTCTAGCAATGCTAACGGCCGAGGCCTTGGGATATTCTGCCGAAAGAGTTATCGCGTATGCCGTCGCAATCGAGTGCATTCACACTTACTCGCTGATCCATGATGATCTACCGAGCATGGATAACGATGATTTCCGTCGCGGGCGACCAAGCAATCACAAAGTTTTTGGAGAGGCGACCGCACTTCTCGCAGGTGATGCACTTCTCACTGAAGCGTTCGATATCATCGCAACGAACTATGACCAAGAACCAGTCGTTGCACTCAGAGCAGTTCGCGAACTAGCACGTGCTGCCGGCATGTGGGGAATGGTTGGCGGACAAGCGATGGACTTAGCCGCTAAAGAATCTGAACTTACGCGACCGTCTGTTGAACTCACTCACAAATTAAAAACTGGTGCATTGATGAAAGCGGCTACGCTTGGAGCAGCACACCTTTGTTTTGCAAACGATCAACAAATTAAAGAACTTACGCTCTACTCAGAAAATTTGGGTTTAGCATTTCAAGTGGCCGACGATCTCCTTGATCATCAGCCCGATAAAGTCGAAGCGGGAAGTTATCCTGCTTTAGTAGGTGTCGAGGGAACTCGATCGTTCTTAAATCAACTCACCGAAGATTGCTTAGCTAGACTTGAGTCGTGGGGCTCGAAAGCTGAGCCATTGCGCGAGCTCGCACGCTTCAATCGCACCCGAGTCATATGAGAGCCGATCAAGCTTTGGTCGACCAGGGGCTTGCTAGCTCCCGAAATCAGGCACAACAAATGATCGAAGCAGGTCTCGTTTTCACAACGGAGACTGGTGCAGAACAGCTCGTTAAAAAATCTAGTCAGAAAGTTAGCGATCCATCGCTATTGAGTGTTCGCGAAGGTGATATTCAGAAATATGTGTCGCGCGGAGGGCTCAAACTAGAGGGTGCGCTCAAGCACACAAGTCGCAATGTCGAAGGTG
>JAYSYM010000378.1:0-1340 GCA_043727635.1 Bdellovibrionales bacterium
CTAGAAAAAAACGTAGGGAAGTTGGTCGTTAAAGCAGTTGCACGTGAGGACAAAGACTTGCGTAAAGGCAAGGCTATCGCTGCCATGGCAAAGCCTAAAGCAACAACTAAGACTCAGGACGCTGATTTAAATAGCCCACCTAAAGTCTCAGTTAGCGCTGGTGCAAAAGTTCCGAAACACAAATCGGAAAAGTCAGCCGATAAATTGTCGGATCGACCTGTCAAAGAAGATAAAAAAGACCGACCAGCACTTGGTGCCAAGGATTCAAAGTCCGCCAACGCCCGCCAAGAAAAAGAAGCGGAGCTAGCGAAGAAAGCAAGGCTTCTAAAGAAAACTCCTAAAGACGAAATTGAAACTCCAGAATTCGACGACAACGACGATAACTTCGAAGATTCCGAAGACCTTTCGATCTTAGCGGAAGTGGACGATCTTGATCTAGAAGATGACGATCTACTGGAAACTCCGACTCCAACAGCCCCGGCCAAAGAAACTCGAATTCGCGAAGATGCCGCAAGTGAAATTGTTCTTACCGATGCTGAAGGTCGTAGACTTTGCAAAGTTCCCAACTGTGATCAGGTTTCGCGTGTGGAGGGCTACTGCCGCCACCATTATCTTTTATTCTGGAAGCGTATCCAGGTGCGCAAGAAAATTCTGAGTGAAGGCAAGCTTGAAAAGTACATCGAGGAGCTCACTTCACGCTACCCACTGAAGTACTTAGAGATGCTTAAAAAGGATCTCCGGTCGCATGCTGAGTTCTTATCTGCCCTTGCAGAACTCGAAATTGACGATTCAAGCAACGAAAACGAGTTTGAGGACGAAGCTCAGAGCTTTATCGACGAAGTCCGCGGCATATCATCGACCGAAGGCGAAGTCGAAGAAGAGTTCTAACCCGAGAATCTTAAGCGCTTGTCGCCATCGGTGGCAGCGCTGCGTTCGCCGGGCCAAAACTGAGTCGGACGGCTTAAAAACTTAAAATCTGAATCAATCTTGTTTGTAAATTAAATTCATAGAGTTTTGAATAAAGCACCTACGCAATTGGCGAGCTTCACCACCAATGTTTTCCATTCAAGAGAATAATGGCCGACCAGATTCGTCTAAGGTCCACCTAGAGAGGATCTTGGCCGAATTTGGTTGACCATTATTTCATCGTTCTCGTGGCACGTTTCGTGTATTTTGAATGAAGAGAGTGCTGCCGCCTAAACGTTCAGCTGTTGGAATAGAATGGCCCCTAAAACAAAAATTCTCAGTATGGTTTGCCTGTTTCAGCTGTGCGCCGTATTCGCCTTTGGGGCGAACCGAAAATTATATTTCACCATGAATGACATAGTGTTAAATTTTTC
>JAYSYM010000379.1:0-1332 GCA_043727635.1 Bdellovibrionales bacterium
CTCTCATTCGTGGGCGTAACACCCTCACGACTCCCCACTTACGAGCTTGGCTTCGCCACGGCGAGACGTCCCTTAGCCTAATCGACACTCACAAGAGTGACCTCACTCCAGTCAATAAACTTTCGCAACTCAATGTGCTTCAGCAAGTTGAGCATTTAAAATCGTATCCGGTAGTTAAAGAACGCATCGAACAAGGCAGGCTTACGCTACACGCATGGTGGTTTGAGCTGTCAGGTGCTTCGGTGTACGCATTCGATCACAAGCTCGGAAAGTTCGTCACGATCGACGAAAACTCGGCTCCACAAATTCTCGCCGAAATCGAATAAAAAAAAGCCGGTTCCCACCGGCTTTACTTCAATCTTTCAATTTAACTAAATGCTCTTAGAAGAACATACCTAGAAGAACATATAGGTGCAGTGCTTTGCAGTCTTAGTGTTGCTATCGACCCATGAAAGCTTAAGCGACGTGTATCCAGGAAGATCTGTAGTTGGGTAAGTGCCGTTGTTGTCGAGGTTCATTGAAAGCTTACCTGTTGAACCTTTTTGTCCGAAATGATTTTCAGAAATGCAGACGATATCTTCTCGGCAACTGCGAGTTGTGTTTTGGTAAACGAACACATCACCTAATCCGTTTTCATCAGTGATGTGAACAGCTTTTCCGCGAAGTGAGTTAACTTCGTTAACTGCCGTTGTGCGAACGATCTGCGGGCAAAAGCGGCCCTCTTTTGATTGCCCAACGAGCACAGTGCGGTAAGTGAACACGTTCTGGCTTGCCTGTGACGCCGAACCGAAAAGAACTAAAGAGAACAATGCGATTAAAGCTTTCATAGACTGACCCCCCTCAGAGATGACGGCTCAACTTGTACCAAAGCCGAAGATGAGAGCCAACGGAAAAAGGGCCCTTCTAGTGCCGATATAAACGTTTTGAACTAATGTCTCCTTTGACAGGCTCATAAAACATGCGCAGGATCGATTTCATGATCCTCAAAGCTGGTCGTAGCGCCGTTGAAATTTACCCTCGTCTGCTTAATTTTTGGAAAGTTCTGCTGACCGTCCACGTGGCGAGTTACTTAGCTTCTGAAGCGCTCACCTGGCAGCAGGAAGCTGTTTTGCAATCAGGTAAGGAAGACCTTCCCGCAATATTTGCGATCTTCGCCGGCTCTGCGATTGTCGACATCTTCTTTGCAACCGCTTGGATTATTGTAGTCGCTCGTACCGTTCAAGCGGTGCTTGCTAACCGCAACGCAGCTGCCGGAATCTTCTCTGACTTAAATGCAGCACTCATCGAATCTACTCGCTCGATGGCTCGCGCACTTCGGTGGCTTCCTGTTTT
>JAYSYM010000380.1:0-1332 GCA_043727635.1 Bdellovibrionales bacterium
AAGACCTGTGGGGACTGGCTTGATTTGGTAAGGACCGACTTTAAGCTGCTTGGCTGTAGCTTTATTTGGCTCGTTCATACGGCCACCTTACCGCTAAAGATGATGAAGGATCAATCATGACCAAAACATTTGAATGCTACGTCGAACAAGTCCTTAGCAAAGTGACTCCAACTCCAACAGTTTCAAATGGACTCAGTGATGAGAAGAAAATTGAGATCATTGCTGAGAACTTCAAAAATATTCTGACTACGCTTGGGTTAGATCTCACTAACGATTCGCTTCGTGACAGTCCAAGGCGCATTGCGAAGATGTATGTGAGTGAAGTTTTTAAAGGTTTGAAGAGCGATAACTTCCCGAAGATCACCGTCATCGAAAATGATATGAAGTATGATCAGATGGTGGTGATTCGTGACGTCACTATTCTTTCAACGTGCGAGCACCACTTCGTCACCATTCACGGAACAGCAACGATCGCTTACATTCCGAAAGAACGGGTGATTGGCCTTTCAAAAATTAATCGTATTGCTGATTTCTTCTCGCGCCGCCCGCAAGTGCAAGAGCGACTCACTAAACAGATTGCTGATTGCCTAGTTGAGGTTCTGCAAACTGATAACGTTGCTGTTCACATCAATGCAAAACACTACTGTGTGATCTCGCGCGGAGTTCAAGATAGCCATAGCACGACGGTAACTTCAGATTTGCGTGGTGATTTTAAGAAGCGTCTTGAGACTAGAACTGAGTTCTTAACTCACTGCTCGACCAAAGATGTCTAATAGAGGGACGTCTATTAAGGACGTCTAGCGAAGAAGGATGTGACCTTCGCACGACACCACATCGAAGACCCAATCTCGTGGGCAATTATAGTAGAAGCGTGGGACTGTAACGTTCTTCAGCCGCTCGTTATTAACAGTGACAGTTTCAGAAGTGTAGAACGTGCCAGCTGTGTAAACCATGTTAGTTAACATGTTAGATACATCGTTTTTCGCAAGCACTTTAAACGTGACGGATTTCTCGATATATCCCGGAGCAATCTGCGAAACGTTCGCTACTGATTTTGATGGATCAAGTGTCACGGCACAAACTATCGCATAATTTTCGCTAGCACTTTGGTGGTGACCGCAATCGATGCGAATTGCTCCGTCAGAAGTTTGAAAGCGTTTAGTCACGAGCGGAGAATTTCGAAGGTATTCTTGTTTGATTGGAAACTTCATTCGACCCATGAGTGTAGTTGAGTCGCGCTGATTAAGGATCAGAACTTTAGCGACCTGCGATTCTGGGTACGCAAACGCGGGCTTACTTAATAGTAAGACTGCGAGAACTGACCAAACCGCT
>JAYSYM010000381.1:0-1331 GCA_043727635.1 Bdellovibrionales bacterium
GTAAAGACGGCGCGGTTGTACACGTTCACGCTCGTGATTCAAAACGAGCACAGAAATCTCTAGTTGATTTTCCCAATGTAAAAATTCATCCGCTTTCAAATCCAGTGATCGACATTTCTAGTTCCGCAGCACTGATCGTAGCGGCACCTGTAGAAGCAAGTTGGTTGAACGGCTGGGCCGTTGCTACAAACTTTGATGTGTTAATTGATCTGCGTGGTGATTCACATCTTGATTGTCTCGCTCTTGAAGTTTCGAAATCGATTTTGCTTAATGAACTGTTCGAGCGGATTACTGAGAATCAGAATATCTTGCATGAGCGCAAAGACCGAGCGTTAAAAGAGATCAATCAAGCGGTCACAGTTCGTGAACAACACGTCGAGTACCGTCCATTTGGATGGGAAGACGTATGCGCTTAACGATTGCTGCTAGGCAATCGGATTTAGCAAAGCTTCAGGCGTACCAAGTAGCTGAGGCCATCCGTGCAAAAAATCCCGAAGTAAAAGTTGAATTTCAGTTTCGCGCTTCGCTTGGTGACTTAAACCAGCACGACCCACTTTGGAAAATGCCAGAGCGGGGCGTGTTCACTGAGGACTTCGTTGCCGATCTCGAATCGGGTAAATGCGATATGGTGGTTCACTCTTGGAAGGATCTTCCGACTGAACCGCGAAAGAATAGCCAAGTCGTAGCAACACTTCCTCGAGTCGATTTGCGCGACGTACTTCTTTTTCGTAAGGACCGTCTCGCTAAGGCGTTAAATGCAGTTACTCCCGAGCTACGTATACTTACAAGTTCACCGAGACGAGCTTATAATCTAAATCCGTTCTTAAAAGAATATTTGCCTTTTAAACCGAACGCTATCGCGTTTGATTCAGTACGAGGGAACATTCCGACTCGCATGAAAAAACTTTTGAGCGAAGATGCTGATGCTTTGGTTGTCGCAAAAGCAGCGCTTGATCGCTTGCTCGGTAGCTCCCACGAGGAGTTTGCTCAAACTCGCGAAGAAATGCGCGATGTTCTGAATTTATGTGAGTTCATGGTACTGCCGTTGAGTGTTAATCCGACTGCGGCTGCACAAGGGGCCTTAGCAATTGAAGTTAAAAATGATCGCTCAGATTTGATCAAACTGCTAAGTTCAATTCATTGTTTAAAAACATTTGAAGCAGTGAATCTCGAGCGCGAAGTACTCTCCGGTTATGGCGGCGGCTGCCACCAAAAAATTGGCATAAGTATTCTTCCGCGCGACTATGGCAACGTAACTTTTCTTCGTGGCCTAACTGATGCCGGCGAAGTCCTCAATCAATCCACCATTGGTAGGCCGTTACTTTCCTCAA
>JAYSYM010000382.1:0-1328 GCA_043727635.1 Bdellovibrionales bacterium
TAAAAAGCAGGAGCTCAACGGCTTTTTAGACGATCAAATTTCGGCAAAGCATCTTGAGCTCGGTGATCTTTATTTCCAGTCGCAACGTTTTGATGCCGCGATCACCCAATATGCGGATGCATTTAAGTACGCTTCGCAGAAACTTGAAATCCGCATGAAGATTGTCGAATGTTTGATTAAAAAGAATGATATCGCCAAGGCGGTCAAAGAACTGCGCTTGCTCGTTCAAGAGCGGCCACAATTTGGTACCGCACGTCTTAAACTTGGTTTGCTCTACTATCAGAGTCACCGCGTGCTCGAGGCCGTAGAACAGTGGGAAAGTGTTTTGTTGCGCGATCCAGATAATCCCGAAGCACTTAAGTACTTGCAGATGGCGCAAAACAAGCAGATGACGGTCCTTACCTAAACAGGAGTGAGCAATGAGTCAGTTGAAAGACAGCATGGTGCCCTTCATCACTGAAAAAGAAATTCAGCAGATGGTCACTCGCCTCGCCGCCGAGATCGAAGTGGATTATGTTGGCAAAGAGATTGTCTGGATTGCTCCGCTTAAGGGCTCATTTCTTTTTCTTGCCGATATCATGCGCAAACTTAAGCTAAAGCAACGAGTCGATTTTGTTCACCTCTCCGATACCGAAAAAAAAGGTGCGGTGAAGTTTAATAAAGACATCTCTACCAATCTTCGTGACCGTCACGTCATCATTATCGAAGAGATTATCGATGTAGGCCGAACGCTCTCGTTTTTAAAAGAACGCATTCAGAGTGCCGAACCCGCCTCGCTAAAAATCATGGCATTACTTGATAAGCCCTCACGCCGTGAACTTCCAGTGCGACCAGATTATGTAGGCATGACCATTGATGATCGATTCGTCGTGGGATACGGCCTCGATAACGAAGAAGCTGGTCGTAACTATCGCGATATTTATTACTACAAGATGTAGTTAAAAAATCGGGAATTTTTGTTTATTTAACGAACTAAAACGTTGGTTAAAAACAAGATAATGGCAGACGAGACGAGCAACAGAACAACTTTATTTGAAAACACAATCAACTCCCTTTTCTTATTAGAAGAATCTCCGGAGTCGATGTCAAATTCTTTCATAAAAACTCTTCCTTCGAAACAATTGAACCTACCAAATCGTAATCGTGACTTTCGCTGATGCGCACATAAACCAGGTCTCCGGGTTTAGCCTCACCGTCATTGATAAGCACCACACCATCGATCTCTGGAGCCTGCTGAGACATGCGTCCTTGTAACAGCAATTCGGTCTCCTCGCTCAAGCCCTCCACCAATACGGGTACGACTTTACCGATGAACGATTTGTGCTTTT
>JAYSYM010000383.1:0-1323 GCA_043727635.1 Bdellovibrionales bacterium
GGCGCTACACGAACCCGTCGACCGCGACCAGATGTCACCGATTTTTGATATTTTTCTGAACTTCTGACCACATCACTTAATAAAGCTTTCACGCCATCTTCTTGAACTGGCGGCTGGGCCCGTTCAAACCAAGGAGTGCTGGATTGATCCATAAAGCTGGATCTTCCCGCCGAAGACTCTTTTAAGTACTGAACGGCATCCAAAGTGTGGGCTTGGTCCGAGGCTAATAACATTTGTAGGCGCGAACCTAAAGCCGACTCCATCGCCACTTCGTATTCCGACGGAACTTCTACCACTTCAGAAACCGGCTGGAAGTAAGTTTCCACGGAGCCATCGGCGCGAACTTCCGTATTTTTGGTTTTCTGCCAAAGCATGACGTTTTTTACGCCCTCTTCAAAACCTTCGAAGTTCGCTTGCAAATTTTCTAAGCCGTACAATAAAGACGTCACTTCGTTCAATTGATCTTTGAACTGATCCATCTCTTGGCGCTTGGTGATGGCACTTTCTGTTAGGATTTTTTTATTGGCTTCGAAAGATTCAAAATCGTTCGCCAGATCCAATTGCATTTGACTCTCTTTATCCAGACCATTCAAAACTTTGTGACGGCGGTTTTCAAATTCCAAACGCTTTTCACGAAGTTCATTTAAAACCAATTGTTCATTGCCTTCACGCTCTCGCAAATCTTCTAAATGTGAAGTCAAAGAATTGGTTTTGGCTTCCAAAGAGGCTTCGCTCTGTCCGACAGCAAAAAGCTCGCGGCGGCCTGTCGTCAGTTCTTCATCGATCTCTTGGATGCGAGCTTGAGCCGTTTGAAAGTATTCATTTTTTTCGGTGAAAGATTTTTCTGAAGCCTCGGCCTCTTCTTTTAAGGTTTCGACTTGAGCTTGCAGCTGAGCTTGATCCCGCAGCAACAACTCCAAACGAGCTTGCTGCTCTTGCAAGATCGAACCGGTCATCTGTTCGTTTCGCTTAGCTTGCTCGATTTCAAAACGCAATTCTTGCGTTTCTAATTCTTTTTTCTGAACTAAAGATTGTTGAGCATAAAATAGCGTCTGCTGATCTTCGACCTGTTTTTCACGCTCCAGCAATTGCAATTTTAGAACTTCAAGGTCCGACTGAAGTTGAGCTAAATTCGCTTCGCCTTCAGCTTCCATTCCTTGCGCTTCGTTGAAAGAGCCCTCGGCTTCGTCACTGATGCGTTTTAATTCTGTGTATTGAATTGAAGACATCCAAAGATCTAAATCTTCGATTTGATTTTTTAAATTACGATATCGTTCGGCACGCTGAGCTTGGCGTTGCAAAGAATCGATCTGACGTTTTAAT
>JAYSYM010000384.1:0-4345 GCA_043727635.1 Bdellovibrionales bacterium
AACTGCAAAATGGAAATCATCTTCTCTTCTACGAACGCGTGACTGAACAAAAAACGCGAGCCGATGGCACTAAGCTTCCGCACGTGACTACGATGTTCTCTCGTGAGATGGATCCGTCACTTACGACGACAGTTGGAAAAGAATATTTAGCTACCGACATCAAATCAAAAGTTACAGGCAAATATTTTAAAGCCACCAAGCGCGGTAAAGCCGATGAAAATGACGGCTATTTAGCCGAAGGCGGAAACGTATTCGTTACTCAAAGCGGAGAATATTTAAAAACATTCAGCGCAAACGATTATGTACGACAGTACGGCATCTATCTCGACTATCTTCCAAAGGGCAGCGACCCTCGTAAGACTTTTAAGCCGGTGGTTGACGATAAAGGTGAGCTGATTGATTTTGCTGCGAAACTTAATTTGCGTGAGATCATGCATGGTACTTGGGTTGGCAGACCTCAGCTTGAGCGAGATCCTCAAGGTAAGCTATGGATGAAGTTTCACTTCGTGCCAATCGAGAGCATTCCTAAAGGTGCACCTGTTGAAGGATGGCCGACGGCAGAAGACTTCGTTAAATACGGCCGTATCACCGCAATGGCGCCGGTCAAAATCGTAACTGACTCAAAAGGTCAGCCCAACCTTGAACTCGATATCGATCAGCCGTTCAAACATTTGTACGAATAGCTTCGGTTAGCTCACACCGGGAACTTAATTCAAGCCCCTGTTTAAAGTGTGTACGGTTCATTCTCCTTGGCAGCTCTGTTAATTCGTTACGATTTCGGCACGCGAATTGTATTAGAAGGCTTACATGAAAACACTCAAGTTCGCCGTTCTACTAATGATTGGTCTTTTACTTCTTCCGTTCTTCGCCAAAGCCGACTCAGGCTCAGTGAAGATTTCTGGCGTTATGGGCTTGGTTCGAGAAATCGACGGTAAACTTGAAGTTATCACTGTCGATCGCTGGGAAACTCAGTATCGCCCAGTGCTGCAGGGTATGATCATAGGCGAAACGCCGGCAGCTTATGTTCAGCGAGCCATTGATCAAAACATTCGTCCCATGGATTCAATCTTTGCATCTCGTTTAGATGAAGCGCTGACTCAGGTTTTGACTACTGAGTGGGTTGATTCGTCTGATCTTCAGACTCAGAATCACGTTGGCAGAATCAAAGGAAACCACAAAGGCTGGAGGCTCGTACAGCTTCTTGAGCGCAAGACAGAGAAGTCGAAAGGCAAGCCAGCTAAAGTTTCAATTCGTTACAATAGAGAGCTGTTCAAACAGTTGCACGCCTTCGACATCTCGCTTCTTCTTATGCACGAGACGATCTACATGCTGAACTCTGATCTGAAACAAAGAAATTCATACGAAGTTAGAAAAATGGTCACTAAGTTGATGGCCAACGACACTCCTGCCGCAAAAGAACTGGGTAAGCGAATGCGCGGATTAGATCTCGATTTAGACTAAGTTTACTTTCCGACGAAAACTTGCCCGGCGGGTAAGTCTTTAGTGAGGACGGCATTGGCGCCAACTTTGGCGTCGTCGCCGATAAGCACTGGGCCGAGGATCTTCGCTCCAGCACCAATCAAAACCCGATTGCCCACTGTAGGATGACGCTTAACCGGGTCGAATTTGACTCCGCCGAGCGTAACTCCGTGAAAGATAATGCAATCGTTTCCAATTTCTGCCGTTTCACCTATCACTACACCCATTCCGTGATCGATCACTAGTCGCTCGCCGATCTTTGCGCCGGGATGAATTTCAATTCCTGTGATGAAGCGACCGATTTCGCAAAAGAAGCGTGCGATGAAATGAAGCTCTAGGCCATAGAAGAAATGAGCAATGCGGTGAAAGAGAATGGCTTTCGGTCCTGGATACAGCAATGCAATTTCGACTACTGACTTTGCGGCTGGATCGTATTTTTTGTAAGCTTGTAGAAAATCTATCACGTTTACGCTCTATGATTTTAAGTAGAAGTATCGCTCGAACATCGAGTTGTAGCGCGACCACGATTCACCTGAATCACGTTCGGCATCGACGAATTGAGAGATGGTGTTAATCTTTGAGTCCAAGTCATCAATGGCAGCAACAATGAATGCTTCTAGAAACGCCGGTGTCTTTGGCGAGCCGTACTCAAGTTTTCCGTGATGACTTAAGATGATGTGTTTGCACAAGTCCTTGAGTTGCTCTGGGAATCCGAGGATACGAGAAGCTTTCTTCTCAACCAACTCGACTGCGATCACCATGTGGCCGATCAGTTTGCCTTTATCGGTATATGAAATCCCTTGGTCAATCTGAAGTTCCCAAACTTTTCCGATGTCGTGGAAAATCGCTCCGAACAACAAATAATCCAAGTTCAAATTTCCGTAATGAGTTGAAAGTGCCTTCATGATTCCGCAGATCGAGACGATGTGCTCTAACAACCCACCAAGATAGGCGTGGTGAATTGTTTTTGCGGCTGGCGCCAATAACAATTTAGGTCGAACTTCAGGATCTTGCAGAACATCGAGCGTAAGCTGCTTAAGATTGTGGTCTTGCATAAGATCAACAAACGACAATAGCTTCTGGAACATTTCTTCGGGAGCGTGAGCTGACTTACTCAAAAAATCATCCATATTTTGCTCAGTAGCTTCTACCCGCTCAAGCTTATGAATGACTACTTGCTTGCGACCTTGAAAAATTTGAACTGCACCTTTGACCTTAACGAGATCGCCCGACTGAAAAATATCAGCGGCATGTTCCACGTTATCCCAAACCCGCGCATCGACTGAACCTGTGCTATCGCAAAGTACAACACTCATAAATGATTTGCCATTTTTGCCAACTGCAACAGTTTTGTCGCGAGTAAGAAAAACTGAATGAAAATTTTCGCGATCTTGAAGCTCGCGAACAAAGCGCTTAGCAGTAGATTCCATCGAAACTACTCTAAAACGGTCGCACTGATTCTGCAATCAGCGTTTGCACTGAACAGCTGGATATCGACTGTCTTTTACCGTCAAACGGGCCAGGTGAAGCTTTTGGCCGTCATCTATCACGAAAAAGAATGTTCCAGCAGTAGCACTAATGTGTCGCTGGTCGGTCGTATTAAGAAGAAAGCCCTGACCTGCCACAGCCTTACTAAATGCCGTGCTGATATCAAAATAGCTATCACAGCCTGAGCCTACAATTACGCCTTTTAGCTCCCGAGTGTTTGAATTACTTAAAAAGTAAACTTTAAGGTTTGGCTTCTCAATTTTAGTTTTCGGCTCTGCAACAAAATAAAATGAACCGCTTTTCTCGCTCACCAAGTCTCTGAAATCTACCTCGCCACCGCCGGGCGGAAAAACTAAAAGATGGTTTTCACCGCCAAGAATTCCTTTGTTGCGTTCGTATAAGAAAACTTTAAGGCCCATGAACTCAGTCGGCTTTTTCGAATCAGCTTCTTCATTATTAGTGATGTTCGGATTCTCGAAGAGGTTCCAAAGCTTTGTTGGGAGACGAACATCGGCTGCGGCAGCGGGCATTTCCTGTTCATGGTATTTTAATTCTTTATACAACGTTTTGCTTTGACAGCCTAATTGTAAGAACGCCAGTGCCAGTGGTAGTGCCAGAGACATTGACGGGGCAATTGCAATTCGCTTCACGGCAGCTTCTCCTTAAGTCGTAGCAACGGCGCGAAACTCGGATCAATCGACATTGCTTCTTTGTAGTGCTTGAGTGCAGCTTCTGCATCGCCTGCCCGAAGTTCTAATTCAGCCAAGCCCACTAATGCAGTAAGGTGCCTTGGATCGAGGTGCAAAACCTTTTTATAACTTTCGCGCTCGCAGATTGCATCGCCCGAACCGTTACAGGCTCTCGCCATCAAAAGCAAAGTCTGCAGGCTATCGGAGTTTCGCATTGCAAGTCGCAGAGAACCCTTAGCTTCCTCATCTTTTCCAAACTCAAGAAGCAAGAAAGCGTTGTTGGCGAGAAGCAATTGATCTTGCGGAGCTTGAGCTAAAGCATTATCCATCAATTCTAATGCACGTGCCTGACGATCCGACTTAAGTTCACATACCGCGAGAAGTGTTTTTGCCTCTACTGATTTTGCAAATCCAGTTTCGATGCCTTGGCAGTACTTGCGAAGTTGCGCCCAGTTGATGGCTTGCAAGAAGAGAGCTGGGTCATAACTGAAAAGGCTTGTCGCGTACGGATCTTCTGTTAAAGCGGCTGTGACAGCGGCTTCTGCGGTCTTCGTATTTTTTGCTTTCATTTGCAAGTAAGCCTGAATCACTAAAGCTTCTTGCTGGAAGGGACGAGGGCGATAATTACCGCCGTCAATCACGGGTCGAATATTCTCAACAGCGATTTCTTGATTGGAATCAGCAGTCAT
>JAYSYM010000385.1:0-4344 GCA_043727635.1 Bdellovibrionales bacterium
ACTTTCGGGAAAGCTTTCTGCTTTCACCCCGAAGATGCTCGAAAATATATTTCAGCTGAAGTCGACAAAGTAAAAAATGCCGATCACGAGTTACATGATGCACTCATTCTGCGACTTACTAAAATGCGCTACAAGTATGAACAGTATCGGCATCTCAAACTTACTGATGTTTACACCAACGAACGACGCGTGAGGTTCTAGTGCCAAGAATTCCGGGGATCAATAAGGTTTTGATTTTGGGCAGCGGCCCTATTGTCATCGGCCAAGCTTGCGAATTTGATTACTCTGGAACCCAGGCCTGCAAAGCGCTGATGGCCGAGGGCTTAGAGGTCATTCTCATCAATTCAAATCCCGCCACGATCATGACAGACCCTGATCTGGCGACTCGAGTTTACATCGAGCCGCTCACAGTTCCGTTTGTCGAAAAGGTAATTGAAAAAGAGAAACCCGACGCTGTAATTCCAACTCTCGGTGGCCAGACGGCACTGAATCTTGCGCTCAAGCTCGAAGAAGAAGGAATTCTAAAAAAACACAACGTAAAACTATTAGGTGCCACGCCCGGAGTGATTCGGGCTGCAGAAGATCGCGAGCTTTTTAAAGAGATCATTGCAAAGGTCGGCGCTCGCACTCCGAAAAGCATAATGGTTCGAGATTACAAACAAGGTCTTGCGGCAGCCGAGACACTCGGTTACCCGATAATCCTTCGCCCTAACTACACACTGGGCGGAGGCGGAGGGGGAATTGCTTACTCTACTGAAGAATACGAGACAATGATCAGTCGCGCTCTTGCCGAGAGTCCGACTTCAGAAGTTTTAGTCGAAGCAAGCATTCTTGGCTGGAAAGAATTCGAACTCGAAGTCATGCGTGATTCAAAGGGTACCTTTGTAATCATTTGTTCGATCGAAAACTTTGATCCTTGCGGCGTTCACACTGGCGATAGTATCACGGTTGCTCCTCAGCAAACTCTGAGTGACCGCGCTTACCACGAGATGCGCACCGAAGCTCAGCTGATTGTAAATGCTGTGGGCCTCGAAACTGGAGGCGCGAACATTCAGTTCGCAGTGCACCCGACAACGGGTGAGCGAGTAGTCATCGAAATGAATCCTCGGGTAAGTCGTTCGTCAGCGCTTGCAAGTAAAGCGACAGGCTTTCCGATCGCAAAGATCGCAGCACTTTTGGCGGTAGGGTACACTCTCGACGAGATTAGAAACGACATCACAAAAACGACACCAAGTTGTTACGAGCCAGCCCTTGATTATGTCGTAACTAAAATTCCTCGATTCGCATTCGAAAAATTTCCGGGATCAAAAGATCTTTTGACGACGCAAATGAAAAGCGTCGGCGAAGTGATGGGAATCGGGCGTACCTTTAAAGAATCTTTACAGAAGGCAATTTGTTCCCTCGAGAATCGCGATGAAGGCTTAATGCCGGTGGTCTTCCAGGAAGCAAAAATCGCGTACCCTAATAGCCAGCGCCTCTTTCACGTAGCTCAAGCACTGCGAGAAGGTCAGTCAGTCGACTATGTCCACCGACTCACGCAGATTTCTCCTTGGTTCCTTGAGCAGCTCGAAGAAATTATTCAACTCGAAAAAACAATTGAGGGAAGTAAAGAGCTCACGCCACAGCTTTTGCTCAAAGCAAAACGCATGGGTTTTTCAGATGCGAATATCGCTCGTGTTCGTCGAGTCTATCGCGCATCGGCCGATATAAAAGACATCCGTGAGTTCCGTCACAAGCACGGGATCAGACCTGCGTTTCTACAAGTTGATACTTGCGCCGGCGAGTTTGCTTCAAGCACTCCTTACTTCTACTCAACTTATTGGTCGAAGCCAGCGGAACTAGTGAAGCGCGAAAAGCCTGCGGTCGTTGTCTTGGGAAGCGGACCAAATCGAATCGGCCAAGGAATCGAGTTTGATTACAGCTGCGTTCGCGGAGTAAAGCAGCTTCAGAAGCAGGGAAAGCACGTTGTTATGGTCAACTCTAACCCAGAGACTGTTTCAACTGACTACGACACATCCGACGAACTTTATTTCGAACCACTCACTGAAGAAGCGGTCGGCGAAATTCTAAACCATGTCAACGCTGAAGGGTTTGTTGCACAGCTCGGCGGACAAACTCCGATCAACTTAGCGTCAGGTTTAGTTAAGCAGGGTTATCATCTCCTCGGTTCAACTTTAAAATCGATTGATATGGCAGAAGATCGCGGATTGTTCTCTCAGGTTTGTCGCGAGCTAAATTTCAAAATTCCGGTGTCTGGAATGGCAGAATCATTTGCGCAAGCGAAGTCGATCGTCGCAACAATTGGTTATCCAGTTATATGCCGGCCAAGTTACGTTATCGGTGGCAGAAGAATGGAAGTCGCTGAGTCCGACGAAGAACTTCAAGGCTACTTCGAGCGACACGGAAGCTTCATCACTAAGTCAGCTCCATGTTTATTGGATCAGTTTTTAGCCGGTGCGCTTGAAGTCGACATTGATTTAGTGCGCGGTAAAGATTGGTCTGTGATCGGAGGGATTGTCGAGCACATCGAAGCTGCTGGTGTTCACAGCGGTGACAGTATGGGTGTGCTTCCACCACAACGTTTAAAGCCAGAAACATGCAGGCGCATTGAAGAGTTAAGTATCGCTCTCGCGAATCGGCTAGAAACAATCGGCCATCTAAATCTTCAGCTAGCAGTAAAAGACGATCAGGTTTACATGCTCGAAGCCAACCCGCGCAGTTCTCGCTCACTGCCATTTGTATCTAAGGCGACTCGAATTCCGCTAATCGACCTTGGAATTAGAGCGATGCTTGGGCATAGCAAAGCCGAAGTTAATCCAGACAACTACGACTGGCACCAAACTAAAGTTGTGAGTGTTAAAGGCGTAGTGTTTCCGTTCAAAAAATTCGCCGATGCCGATTCGATTCTCGGCCCAGAGATGAAATCAACTGGTGAGAGCATGGGGCGGGGTAAGGATTATGCCGAAGCTTTGCTAAAGGCGTCTATTTCCAGCCACATCCATATTCCAAAAAAAGGCGAAGTATTTTTATCTCTTAGAGACAAAGACAAAACGGAGCTTCTACCAATCGTTAAATCGTTGGTGGGCCTCGGTTACACTTTAACTGCAACAGTTGGCACAGCTCAGTTCTTATTCGAAGAAGGGATCGATTGCGTACCAGTGAAGAAGGTCCATGAGGGTCGTCCGAATTGTGTCGATCGAATTCGCTCCGGAAAAGTTGCATTCGTGATCAACACCACGTCTGGACGTCGCGCTGTAGAAGCAAGTTTCAGTATTCGGCGCAGCTGTATCGATTACGCAATTCCATGCATTACCGAAAGCCAAGCGGCTGAAGCGTTGCTCCTTGCTATTCAGAAACAAAGATCGCGACAATTTAGTGTGCAAGCCATTGAGAAGATGTTGTGAGCGAGACAGTATTAAACGTCGTCAATCTTTCCAAATCCTATAAGCGTAGCGCGCTACAGTCGCGTGACAGTAAAGTCGTCGCCGCACTTAAAGACGTGAGTTTCGATGTCAGCGCTGGCCAGATTACTGGTTTTCTTGGAGCCAATGGTGCGGGAAAGACCACATCAATAAAGTGTATACTCGAACTCGCTCGAGCCGATCGCGGAGAAGTATTTTATTTCGGCCAAAAAGGTTTATCTTCTGAAGCTCGAGCGAAAATTGGGTTCTTGCCTGAGCGCCCTTACTTTTATGAATACTTAACTGGCCGAGAATTCCTTCGTTTCTACGGACAACTCGCCAACATGAAGCCAAATGATCTCATTCAGCAGATAAAAATTTTGCTCGAAAAAGTGGGTCTAGCGCATGCCGCTGATCGGCCATTAAGAGGTTACTCAAAAGGGATGCTTCAGCGAGTTGGAATCGCCCAAGCACTCATTCATCGCCCCCAACTCATTATTCTCGATGAGCCCTTCACCGGCCTAGATCCTGACGGGCGATTTGAAATTCGCGAAATTATCCTAGCGGCTGCAAAAGCGGGAACAGCAGTTTTCTTTAGCAGTCATTTGCTTCCTGACGCCGAAAGCTTGTGTGATCGGCTTGTGATTTTAAAAAAGGGAAGCCTCATTTACGAAGGCGCCACCGCAGATCTCTTGCATAAGCATACGTCGGGATACGAAATAAGCTATCAATCGCAAGCCGGCGCTAAAACAGATAAAGTTAAAGACGAAAAAGAACTCCAAATATTTATTGATCAACTTCGCATCTCAAAAAATGTGATCACTGAAATCAAGCCGAACCGTTCAAGTCTCGAAGAAGTATTCATGGAGATTGCCTTCGACAGGAAGAAAACATCAGAGGTTCATCCGTGAATGCCGTAAGAGTCATCGCGATCAATACTTTC
>JAYSYM010000386.1:0-1318 GCA_043727635.1 Bdellovibrionales bacterium
CCGGTCGACGGCAAGAAAGTTGATGCGAAGCTTGTCGAAGACAGCTCGTACGCTTCAATCGTGGCACTCGAGAAAGCTGTCGACAACAAGTGGGCCGATAAAGACGAAGCGCGATTTAGAGAGTTAGTGGCTTTCTACTTAAAAAATTCTCCGAAAGCTCCATACGCATTAGATCTTGAGTTCAAGCGCGCGTTCATTGCGTACGACAAAAAACGTTACGATGAGGCTGCTGGCGACTTTAAGAAAATTGGTTGGGGTCCAACCGCTTCTGGCGCTCAAGACAAAGTCGTTAAGGCTCAAGACTTCTATCTTGATATCTTGAACATTAAAAAAGACTACAAGAATCTAAAAGAAGCTTCGTCTGCGCTTTTAGCGAAGAACCAATCCGCTGAGCGCACAACTTCAATTCAAAAGATCTACCGCGAAGCTTACTTCGCAGAGATTCAAGGTCTCGAAGAGCAGGGTAAGCTAAAAGAATCGATTGAGGCTTACAAAAAGTTTGCTCTCGAGAATAAAGGTTCAGAGCTTTCAAGCAAGGCGTGGTGGAATGCCAGCCAACTTCAATTTAAGGTTGGAGATGCTGAGGGTGGAGCCAACACTTGTCATCAGATGATTAAGCTCTTCGCTGATTCTCCAAAGGGTCAAGAGTGTTTAATGAAAGCAGCAAGTACCTTTGAATCATTTGGCCGCCTAGATTTCGCTGCGAAAGTCCTTACTGACTTAGCAACTATCGATACGAAGCAAAAATCTCACTGGACAGAGTTGTCAGCTGACTTCTTTGCTTTGAGCGGCGAGCGCGAAAAGGCCCGCGGCATTTACTTCAAACTTGCGGATTCAGTTTCATCCGAGAAGCAAACTGTGATCTTCCAGAAGATTTTTGAACTTGCGAAACTTGATAACGACAAGAAATCACTTAACCAAGTAGTAGCTCGCTTGAGTGCACTTGGTATCGAGCCTTACGGAAGTGAGTCGATTGTTGAAAAAGCTGAACAGTTACTTGCACAAGGTGATTTAACTGAGGCCTTCAATCTTTCTAAAAAGATTATTGGTCGAAGCACTTTACCGAAGAACTTGCTCGCTCGTGCACGCTACGTTCAAGCTCAAATCTTAGATGATGAATTCATTAAGCAAAGTGTGAAGTCGAAGCTTGAGCGCGTAGCAACTGTTCTTGCTATCAAAACTGAGAAGCTTGAGAAGGCTCAAAAGGCTTATCAATCAACAATCTCTTACGGCGATCCAACAACGTCAGTTAGAGCGATGCGAAAACTTGCAGGTTGCTACCTTCATTTCTCTTCAGCACTTCGTTCACTCCAGATTT
>JAYSYM010000387.1:0-1316 GCA_043727635.1 Bdellovibrionales bacterium
TCGCGTTCATTGCATCTTTGTAAACAACGGATTGCTTCGTAAAAACGAATACGAATCAGTAATTAAAAATTATGAAGGTCACGGCTTAAATGTAAAAGGCGTCGATGCTGTCGATCTCTTTATGTCAGCACTGAAAGGTCTAGAAGACCCAGAGTTAAAGCGCAAAGCGATCGGTAAAGTGTTTATCGATGTCTTCCAGTCGGCAGCTGATCGAGTTTCAAAAGAGATCGGTCACAAACCAGAATTTTTAGCGCAAGGCACGTTGTATCCCGACGTTATAGAAAGCGTTTCTCCGCGTGGAGCATCGGTCACAATCAAATCGCATCACAACGTGGGTGGTTTGCCTGAGAAGATGAACATGAAGCTTGTAGAGCCTCTCAAAGAGCTATTTAAAGACGAAGTCAGAGCCATCGGAAAACAGATTGGTTTGCCAGCGCATCTTTTAGATCGACATCCATTTCCAGGACCGGGCTTAGCAATTCGTATTATGGGCGAAGTTAATCGCGAGAATTTGGAGATCGTCAGAGAAGCTGATGACATTTACATCGGCGAATTAAGATCTAATAATCTGTATCATAATATTTGGCAGGCGTTTTGTGTTCTACTGCCGGTGAAAACAGTTGGAGTACAAGGTGACGGGCGCACCTATGAAAAGGTTTTAGCACTGAGGGCGGTAACATCATCAGATGGAATGACAGCCGACTGGTATCCTTTCGAATTCGAATTTATGCGCAAAGTTTCGAATCGAATTACCAATGAAGTTAAAGGCGTTAATCGAGTCGTTTACGACGTAACTAGTAAGCCACCTGGCACGATTGAGTGGGAATAACATTTGAGCTTCGTTCATTTACACACACATTCTCAGTACTCTCTTTTAGAAGCGACTTGCCGAACCGGAGCGCTTTTAAAAAAAGCGCATGAAGACGGCCAGCCTGCCGTTGCACTCACTGATAACGGAAACATGTTCGGTGCGGTCGAGTTTTATTTCGGCGCAAAAGACGTAGGGATCAAACCTATATTAGGAATTGATCTTTATCTCGCGCCAAAGTCTCGCTTGATTAAAGGTGAAGATCGCGAAGCTGCACAACAGCCAAACACTCGACTGGTCGTGCTCGCACAGAATTACAAAGGTTACAAAAATCTCTGCAAACTGAGTTCAATTGGTTACCAAGAGGGCTTTTACTATAAGCCTCGAGTTGACTGGGACATTCTTAAAAAATTCTCCGACGATTTGATTGTTCTATCGGGCGGCACGCGCGGCGAAGTGAACTACACTTTCGAAAGATTCGGTGCCGAAGCTGCGCTTCAAAAAGTTC
>JAYSYM010000388.1:0-1314 GCA_043727635.1 Bdellovibrionales bacterium
ACGCAAACCCTTGTCGACGTTTCCGCTGAAGTCGGAGTTGAAACTTTTGTCTTAATCTCAACAGACAAAGCAGTGAACCCCGCCGGAGTGATGGGTGCAACCAAGCGAGTTTGTGAGCTTCTTGTGACTGCGAAAGCTATCGAAACAGGAAAGCGCTACTGCTCTGTTCGATTCGGAAATGTTCTCGGAAGCAGCGGGAGTCTCATCCCTTTGCTTCGTGAACAAATTTCTCAGGGTGGACCTGTTACCGTTACTCACCAAGATATGACTCGGTATTTCATGTTGATCCCAGAGGCCGTATCGCTCGTTCTCAAGGGTGCCACGATTGCAAGACCTGGGGATATCAACGTCCTCAAAATGGGCGAGCCCGTAAAAATTGTCGATGTTGCGAGAAGTTTGATTGCACTTCATGGCAAAACTGAGAATGAAGTTCCAATAATTTTCACAGGCTTACGCCCTGGCGAAAAAATGTTTGAAGAACTTTATTTACGCGGCGATGAGTTAACGACTGAACATCCAGATATCGTTACACTTCCAAATGGTGATTCCACTATGAGCCCGAATTCGGAAGAACTTCGAACCACTCTCTCGCTAATTAATTCAATGATTGCGGCTGCCAAACTTGGCGCAAACGAAGCTCTGTTTAAATTAAACGAACTTGTGAAATCAAAATATCTCACTGCAGGTTCTGTAACGCCGAACGAGCACTTAAACAAAGTTGTGGACTTCAAACATCGCCAATAGAAAGGCCCGTGGTGCCTGAGAAGATTTTCATAACTGGAGCGACGGGTTTCGTGGGTCGCCATTTGGTTAACCATTTAGCCGACCGATCTGAATTCCAAATCAGAACTCTGAGCCGCAGTAAATCGTTAGAAGGTCCACGAATTGAATCGGTGCTCGGAGACTTAACGAACGCTGACGATGTTCGACGTTTCATAGATGCACCGGGAATATTGGTGAACCTCGCCTACAATAGTTCCGATCTAGAAGAAAACTCTGTTGCAGCAAAGATTCTTACAGAGCGCTCAAAAGAAGTCGGCATTAGACGAATTATCCACCTCAGCACCGCAACTGTCTGCGGACGAACCCTCAGCGAAATCGTCACCGAAGAAACTAAACTTCACCCACACACCGACTATGAAAAATCCAAAGCGCAGCTTGAGGCGACATTTAGTTCGATCGCTACTGTAGAAACTCAAGTGGTTATTTTGCGGCCAACCGCCGTGTTCGGTAGAGGTGGACAAAATTTGGTTAAGCCTCTGCGAGACCGCCGCACCAAATCTCGGCTCTTTTCGTACCTAATTGATTCGATTT
>JAYSYM010000389.1:0-1312 GCA_043727635.1 Bdellovibrionales bacterium
GTCTTAACTGCTACGCTAAATGTTTTCAGACTTATCGCAATTTATCTGAAACCGGTTTTGCCGCTCTACTCTGACAAAGTAGCAAAGCTCTTAAACGAAAAGCCGTACGTCTGGTCTGATTCACTGAAAATTCTCGAGAACGCTAAGATCAACGATTACGAGCATCTTGCGACACGAGTTGAACAAGAGAAGTTTGAGCAAATCATTGCTGATTCACTCCCGCCAGGAGCAGTTCCCCCTGCTGTTTCTGCACAGCCTTCAAAAGCCGATAAAAAATCAGGAGCCAAAGTGACAACATCCGGAACGACGGCAGGCGCAATACCGGCGCCTGCAACTGTAAAAACTGTAGCTGACGCATCTGCGGCTGCTGCCGAAATTGAAATTGATGACTTCACGAAAGTCGATCTCCGGATCGCAAAGATTATCGAAGCCGAGGCTGTACCCGAAGCCGACAAGCTCCTTCGTTTAAAAGTTTCGCTCGGTGAGCTCGGTGAGCGGCAGATTTTTGCCGGCATCAAAGCCGCCTACAAGCCCGAAGATCTCGTTGGTCGTTTAACGATCGTTGTTGCAAATCTGAAACCGCGCAAAATGAAGTTCGGAATGTCCGAAGGAATGGTTTTAGCCGCTGGCATCGGTGGCAGCGATCTCTTTATTTTATCACCAGATGACGGAGCAAAACCCGGTCAACGGGTAAAATAAAACTTGGAGACCGCACTCACGCACGCCGATGAACGTCGGCTTAAGCTAGTTCTCGAAGCCGGCCGCTCGCTCGAAGAAATTTGGGCGAGGCTTCCGATTCCTTCTGATTTGACGCTAACAAAAAAGCGCGAACACGCACTCGAGCGTCTCACTCAAGCGATTCACGCGCTAGAACAAGCAGACAGCGAAAACCTGCGCCGCCTTTCATTTCATACGAGAAACTTAAATCTTGAAATGACAGCGCGGCATCTTGCGACTGTGATGGTTCCGTTCGAACGCATTTCTGGCAAAGCGCTAAGAGACGATCAAATTTTAATTGATGAAGGCGATGATGCGTCTATCGTGCGCTCAGTTCGCCCGCTGCGGGTCATCGCAGATAATTTGCGAAGTGCTTTCAATGTCGGAGCGATCATACGAACCGCAGAATGTTTTGGTGCTGAACACGTTTCGTTAACTGGCTACACACCTACACCCGACTCTGAAAAGACTGCCCGCACATCGCTCGGCACAGAGAAATCTGTTTCTTGGTCGAGCGATCCCAATGTTCACAGCGTGATTTTTAACGCAAAAGCCGACGGCTATACAATCGTCGCGCTTGAAACTGCTGCGTCGG
>JAYSYM010000390.1:0-4324 GCA_043727635.1 Bdellovibrionales bacterium
CAGGTAAAACAGAAATTTACATGCACTTGCTCCAAGACTTAGTTGCTCGCGGTGAGCAAGGCATCGTCCTTGTTCCCGAAATTTCTCTTACACCCCAACTTATCAATCGCTTCAGTGCACGACTTGGCGATTCAGTTGCCGTCATTCACTCACACCTCACTCCTCGAGAGAAAACCAATCAGTGGTGGGCGATGGTTGAAGGCAAGAAACAAATTCTGATCGGCGCCCGATCAGCACTCTTCTGCCCAATGCCGAAATTAAAAATGATCGTGGTCGACGAAGAACATGAAGCAAGCTTCAAACAAGAAGAAAAATTAAAGTACCATGCGCGCGATGCAGCTATCATGCTCGGCAAACTTAACAACTGCCCAGTTGTGCTTGGCTCAGCAACTCCAGCGCTTGAATCTTGGTCGAACGCGCAAGAAGGAAAATACAAACTTCATCAGTTAAAAAAACGCGTTGAAGATCGGCCGCTCCCAAATATTCAAGTGGTCGACCTAAGAGAGATGAAAGATAATAAACTTCTGCAAAGACGTGCGTCTGAACTTCCGTTTTGGTTAAGCCAAGAACTGTTCGAAGCGATTAAAGAAACTCTCGACAACAAAGAGCAAGTAGCACTCTTTCTTAATCGGAGAGGTGTTGCTCAATCTGTGTTCTGCACAATGTGCGGCTACACGCCAGAGTGTCCAAACTGCGCAGTCAGCCTTACTCTCCACGGAAAAAATCATCTGCTTTGTCACTACTGTGCTTACCACGAGTCACTCACTGACACTTGCAAGGATTGCAAACAAGGCGAGCCAAAGCCAATGGGCCTCGGCACTGAGCTTGTGGAAAATGATATTCAAAAGCTTTTTCCGAAAGCAAGAATCACAAGAATGGACAGAGACGAGATCGCCACTCGCGAAGATCTCGAAGGTGCAATTGAAGCAATCGAGAATCGTGAGATCGATATCATTGTCGGCACCCAGATGATCGCAAAGGGTCTCGATTTCCCCGGCCTCACACTTGTGGGCCTCGTGCTCGCAGATGTCGCGTTTAATCTTCCCGACTTCCGCGCAAGCGAACGCAGTTTTCAGTTACTTACGCAAGTCAGCGGACGATCAGGCCGTCACAACGCTGAAAAACCAGGTCGCGTAATTATTCAGACTTACAATCCCGAGCACCCGAGCATTCAATATACCTGTAACCACGATTACGAAAACTTTGCCAATCTTGAGCTTAGTTTTCGAGCGCAGCTGAACTATCCACCGTCTTGGCGACTCGCTTCGGTGAGAATTCAAGGGCTGGACCTTGCGAAAGTAAAAGAGGCATCGGCTGCAATGAAGCGTCGAGCAGAATTACTCCTCACCAAAGATGAAAATCTCGCGATGATCGAAGTTCTGGGGCCGGTCGAAGCTCCGCTCGCGCGTTTGCGTAGTCAATATCGCTATCAAGTCCTGCTCAAAGGACCAGATCCGCAACGACTCAACCGCTTTTGCAAAGGTTTGATCCACGATCTCAAGTGGCTACCGACTGGAGTGAAGGTTGCTGTCGATGTTGATGCAATGAACTTGCTCTAAGATCACAAGCAACTTTACAATATCAGCATGTCAGCTTGTCCCAACTGTGGAGTTAAAGGTGTCGACCTCGTTAAGGTAGACGCCGGACTCAAACTACATCTTGCATCAACACAGCAGTTTGAAAACAAACCTGTACCCGACGTAGTTTGCGAAAACTGCCATAACGTTTTCACAAGTTCACTTTCGCAAGGTGCTCTACTCCGACGACAACAAGCTGCACGCGAAAATAATAAAATGATGTTGTGGAAATCTCGCGTGAGTTTGGTGAAACAAGCCAAAGCTCAAATGGGACAAAAGAATTTTTCTGAGGCCGCTCTTACTTACGAAAAATACCTTCGCGTATTAGAAATCGTTTACGACAAAAAGCCTGGCCAGTTGACTCCCGAGCTCTTTAAAGAAAAAGGCGAGCAGCCTGAGATGACCGTCATCGCATCGGTCTATTGGGACCTCATGCGTATTTACGACTCAAGCCCTCGCTACGCTGATCGCCAATTGAAAGCGGCAGAAAAACTTGCGCAATTTGCGCGCTTCACTCCAATCTTTCCAGACATCGTACGAAAAGCCGAAGTTCACACTCGCACGGGAAAAAACCCCGCGATGTTTAAAAAGTTCTTATCGCTCTCAAATAAAACTCGACCACGTTGTTTTATCGCGACCTCTGCGTTTGCCTACGAAACTAACTCGACTGTTCTTGAGCTCTGTCGGTTTCGAGATCAATTTTTAGCGCGCAAACCGTGGGGTCGCGCTTTAATAGTTACGTATTACAATTACTCACCGAGAATTGCCGAAGCTCTCGACAGAGCTCCATTTTTGAAGCCGCTGCTGCGGCCGATTCTTCAGTTAGCAGCTACATGCGTCAGACGACTTAGGGCTTGAAACTTAACGCACCATTGTAGACGCTCGATTCATGGCACAAACAAAATCTCCAAAAACATCAGAGTACGACAGCATAGTAATTGGCGGTGGTCTTAGTGGCCTTCTCGTCGCTCACCAACTTGAAGAAACGGGACGAAAAGTAGCTCTCATCGATTCATTCGATGTGATGGGCGGAAGCTCTCGCGCAATGAAGACTCTTCTCGGCGAAACCGATCACGGCTTCCCATTTTTCCCTGCATCGAGTGGCGGGTTACATCAGGCAGACCAAAGTCTGGCTTGGCTCGGTTCTGTTTTGCAGAACCCGATTGAATTTACACCCTTAGATATCCCGCCAGTAACTTTTGATAACGGCAGACTTCAGCCGTTCGTAGGTTTCGGCGAGCAAAAAACTGAAGCTGGTCGCGAGTGGGAATACTATCTCCGCCCGGGCTTCTTCGCCCTAAATACGACGCCAAAAGATTGGGTGAAAACTCTCACCGAAACTTTCACTGGCGACATTTTCCTTCAGTCACACATCACAAATTTAACGGTCGAAGACGGCTTCATCGTTGGCCTCACGGTTAACGGAACAAAGTTCTTCTCAGCTGACCAAGTGATCTTCGCAGCTCACCCACAAATGCTCGCGAGCCTTCTCCCTGACTCAGCATTGGCTGCGCGCACTCGCCAACGAATGTTGAAGGGCCCCTACTTCACATCAATTTACCTAGACCTCATTCACAAAGGCCAAGTCACAGAAAACAACGCCGTTCATCTTTTGCGCGGAGCAAATGAAGAACCTTGTGTGGGTCAGTTCTTAGCAGCAGCTGAATTGGCTGGAGAAACTGTTCAACACTCAAAGTGGATGACTCTAATCCCTGCTGACATGACTGACGACGCAGAACTTGCGGCGCACGCTTTGAAAATGATCAAGCGTCAAATCAAACGCGCTTACCCTACTGCTCTCGAAGGCCAAATTTACGAGCGCATTTCTGTGAACCCTGCATCGCACGGTCACTTAGATATCGAACTCGAAAATGGTCAGCTCCCGAAGTTACCAAACTTGTGGATCTGCTCTCGCTTCTTCGGACCTGAGCGAAACGCTTGGGGCAATGTTGTCGAAGCAAAAACTGCAGTCGACTCAGCTAAAGAGGCTACGCCGATTGTAGAGCCGGCTCCAGGCGCGCGCCCTTCAACTCTTGAAGCTTAATGTTTTTCCGCGCCAGCGCGGAAATTCACTCGTCACGTATATGGCCGAGATTGTCGAGGGTGATTTGGCAACTAAGCAGGATATCAAAGAGCTAAAAGATGAAATGCAGAAGCTCGAATATCGCCTTGTCATCAAGCTAACCAGCATAATGGCGGCAATGTTCACTTTGGCTACTGGTATAGCCGTCGCCCTTCTACGCTACCAAATCGAATAAATTGAGTCTGACTACCGCTTAGTGTTTCCGCGGCGGAGTAAAATCCGCTAAGGTACCAACACAATGGCAACCGCAGCGAACTTTGTATTCGAAGATCAGGCAGACAATTTGGTCCTAAAGGTCACGTCCACCAAGTCGACGAACTTTTCCAATTTGGTGTCATTGCTTGAAACTGACCGCGAGCTTTTCAAACAAAAGCTTATCGAACATGGCGTAATTCTGTTTCGTGGATTCGGCGCTAATTCAGCAGATGATCTGATGTCTCTTCTCAATAAGGGCATGGGATTTAAAGCTTGGAACACTTTCAACTTTTTGCAGTTGCCGACATTTTTAATCGATAAGATTCGTCGATACTCTGAAAGCCTTTTGGGCGGAGGAGATTACAGAATTTGGCTCGATAAAAATAGCGTGCAGTTAGGACCGGCAGACCAAGGCGTGCAAGGGCCTCACGTAGAAGGTGGCCTTTCAACTAAGCGGGCTCGGTATTTA
>JAYSYM010000391.1:0-4312 GCA_043727635.1 Bdellovibrionales bacterium
CGGCGATAAAACTTCCGTGGCGTGGTTATTGGTGGCCTTTTAAAAACACTTCGCTTTGGGCAGGATCAAATTCACCACTCGCCAAATATGATCGTTATGTAACTGCGCGAACGGGTATCTCACCTGGCGTGCAGCGTTGGGAATCAACTCATCATATCTACAACGGAGCAGACTGGGGCGGGCATTGCAATGGCTGGGCGGCTAGTGCCGTACTCAGAGCTGAACCGAACAGAACGAGAGTTCATCCACCAAGTGGTGTCGCGTTTTCGGTTGGGGACCAAAAGGGAATATTAGCCGAAGAAGATTTTTGCGCACGAGTATCTTTCTACGGGAGAAGAAACAACGGTGGACCTTACGATGATCCCAAAGATATTTATCCGGCAGAGTTTCACAACGTATTAACTTACTATGTTGGCCAGCTTCAAAAAGTTGTCGCGGTTGATTATTTAAGTTCGCTTGTGGTCGACACTCATCTTATTAGTGGCTATACACTGGCAGTTGAAAGACAGTCGATCGATACCTATTTGGTAACTGCGCAACTGAGAGTTCACAAATACGATCGTAGTCCAAATTTGCCTCCGGGCATTGCACCTACCTACACGCGAACCTACAAGTACACGCTGAGAGTGAATGCAGCCGGCCAACCAATTGGTGGTACGTGGCTTTCTTCGAACCCTGATTTTTTGTGGGTGCCACTGAGTCCAACGGATTGCCCATCCAATAATCCTCACATGCGAGCGCAGTTCGTTAACGAAATTTTGAGTCTGCCAGCCAGGAGGAATTAGTGAATAAGTATTTCGTCGGAGTACTTTCTGTTTTAGCGGTGGGCCAAGTAGCAGATGCTGAGTCGACTTCTTGCTATCGCTTTACGATGCAAGACTCAGTTGAGAGGAGCGCTATTCCAACTCTCAGCACACAAACTTGGTGTTATAAATCGGTATCATCGCCAGTGGGATCAACACTGATCTACAATGCTGATCAATCTTCTGTGCGCCCCGAGCTTTCAGCACTTTTAGATGCTGACGGGATAGTAACTCACGGTTCACTTTCAAAGGGAGTCGTGACGATTCACAGAGTAAATGCGCGTGATCTAAATCCTCTTCCTGTGCCACTTTCCGAGCCAGCTCAGTTGGCTCCGATTGCAGCTCAGTCGCATGATGTATCAGATGCCTTAAGCAAATTTCAAAGCAGTCGTGCTGAAGTGCCGAACATGACAATTCAGGAAGGAACGTTTGAAGGATGGGTGCTTCCGGAACATCTGCCATGGAGAGGGTTTTGGTGGTCTTACAAGAGCAACGCTCTAGCGGGATCAAATAATTCTCCGCTAGCGAAATACGATCGATACGTAAATGCTCGAACTGGAGTTACTCCAAGAGTAGCGTCGTGGGAACGCACTTACCACAAGTTCAAAGACATCGCGTGGGAAGGTCACTGTAACGGATGGGCAGCAAGCGCAGTATTGCGACCTGAGCCTAACACGAGTCGGTTTCACCAGCAGAGCGGAATTGTTTTCTCGGTTTCGGATCAAAAAGGAATTTTGGCAGAAGAAGATTATTGCGCCACTGTTGCGTTTTACGGTAGTCGCAATTACGGCAAGGCAAGTAATGACCCTAAAGACATTTATCCTGCCGAGTTTCACACTGTTTTGCATTACTACGTTGGCCAGCTACGTAAAGTTGTCGCCATGGACTATATGAGTACACGCAGTGTTGATAATCATTTGGTCAGTGGTATTACGAGCATTATCACTCCCAAGAATGCCGACACATTTAATGTCATCACAACTCTCACTGTTCATCGGTACGACGCAAACCACTCAAAGCCACCGGGAGTTGCGCCTACTTACATTCGTACTTACAAGTACACTTTGAAAGTTGATGGGGAGGGGAACTTGATTGGCGGATCGTGGATATCTGGAAACCCTGACTTTTTATGGGTGCCGCTCAGCCCGGTTGATTGCTCGTCAAATAACCCGCGTATGAGCCAACAATTCACGAGCGAAATCTTAAATCTCCCTCCCATTCAGAGATAGTTTGCGCTAATCTTCTGAAATGCGGACCGTAATTCATGAATTTGTCGAGAAGGCGCAGGAGGGTGAGAACCCTTTTGTTATTGCGAAACTTGAGACCTGCTGGGTCGTAGCGATGGAACAGCCGTACACTCGCGGTCATTGTATGACGCTGGCTGATCCGGTCGTCTTCAGTGTAAATGATTTGAGTGAAGAGCTGCGGATGAAATACTTCCGTGATGTTTGTTGGGTAGGAGACGCGCTTATCGAAATCAACGGTGCGTATCGAATCAATTACGAAACTCTTTGCAATGTAGCGCAGGCTCTCCACTCACACATTGTTCCGCGATACATGGATGAGCCTGAAGCGAAACGAAAAGAGCGTGCCGCAGTCGCTTATACTTCTTCAGAAATTACTAATTTTGATCCGAGCAAAGAAAGCGACTTCATTTCAAAGATGAAGCAACAGCTCTCTCGTAAACTGTAAAGAGGAAAAATGGCTGAGACTCCAAGACCGAAAAGTATTAAAGCTAGTCACATACTGGTCGAACACGAATATGAAGCAAAGGATATTGAGCGTAAGCTTAAAGAGGGACTGACCTTTGAGGAGCTCGCGCAGAAGTTTTCAAAATGTCCGTCTGCTAAAAGCGGTGGCGATCTCGGCTACTTCGGGAAAACTCGGATGGTTCAAGAGTTTGCTGACGCTGCTTTCGAGCTCGACAAGGGAGAAGTTTCTCCGCCAGTGCGCACCAAGTTCGGTTACCACTTAATTAAAAGAGTCGACTAACTTCGTAATTCCTTCCGCAAAATAGAGTAATTACCCTTATCGCTCACGCTTCGCGGCGCTCGAATGGTGAGGTTCTAGCATCAGCCCTAGGTCTAGTTTGCTCTCCGTAGTTCCTCTTCGCATTTTCGCTGTTGAGTGATTGATTCTGGGAGCTATACTTCAAAAGTAATTTTTATCGCCCGTCCTTCAGGAGGAACATGAATCAATCCGCTGCTCGTGGAATCAATTGGGTCAATATGATCTTCTTCACTGTTGTTCCAGTTGTGGCGACAGTCGGCTTGATTACTTATTTCAGTCGTTACGGATTCTCTTGGGGTCCGCTGATTTTATTCTTCGTTAGCTTTGTGATTAGCAACATGAGTATCACTTGCGGTTACCATCGTTATTTCTCACATCGAAGTTACGATGCGCATCCTGCGATCGAATGGCTCTACGTGTTTTTTGGCGCGGGAGCATTTCAAGGATCGATCATTCGTTGGTGCACCGATCACCGTCGCCACCATCGTGAAGTAGATTCTGATGATGATCCATACAGCATCAACAAAGGATTTTGGTTTGCCCATTTAGGTTGGATACTTTTGAACGAAGATCCGAAGCACGAAATTCGTGGTTGCCCTGATTTGCAAAAAAAGAAGTTCGTCATGTTTCAAGATAAGTATTATTTCTTGTTGGCATCGTTCGTTGGCTTTATCCTTCCGGGATTAGTTGCAATGGCGTGCGGACTTGGTTTCTGGACGGGAGTTTTGTTCGGTGGCGCACTCCGTGTTGTGATTTCTAATCACACAACATTCTTGATTAATTCAGCGTGCCATTTCTTTGGTCGTCAGCCGTACACAGACAAGAACACTGCTCGCGATAATTTTATTTTGTCAGTTCTTACTTTTGGTGAGGGGTATCACAACTTCCACCACATGTTCCAAGCTGACTATCGCAATGGCATCCGCTGGTATCAATGGGATCCTACGAAATGGGCGATTCGCTCACTCTCGTTTGTTGGCTTAACAACGCGGCTTAAGCGCGTTTCAAAAGAAGAGATCATGAAGGCACGTTTACGAATGGACGAGCAAATTTTATTATCTAAAGGTGCTTGCCAAGAAAGTGTTCTCGCTTTGAAACAAAGAGTAGAAGAAGCACAGATCAGAATGCGAGTTCTGCGGACTGAGTATTTAAACTCACGACGGTCGATTGCATTAAAAGCAAAAGCGCGTGTCGCTAATATAGAATTTAAGATGGCGCGAGCTCAGTGGTTTGCTTACGTAAAAGCTTACCGCACCGTACAAGCAGCCTAGTCATTTACACTGAACGCAAAAAAATGGCGCCAATCAAGTGCGCCATTTTTATTTGTGATAGTGGCAGCTACTTACAGCTACTTACTTATGCAAAAAGTTGCGAAGTGGGGTCGCAAAGCGAAGAGGCATCATGTTAGCAACTAATTCTAAAGTGCTAGTGACGATTCCGCCATTGCCGATTTTCTCTTTCATTTCTGTAAAGGCTTCGCCGATCAACACTTCTTCTTC
>JAYSYM010000392.1:0-12951 GCA_043727635.1 Bdellovibrionales bacterium
CGAGTTGAGAAAAGCTACGGCCTACCGTTGGCGTTCGTAGGTGACGAAGTCAAACGACACCGATGGCGGGTTCGGGCCTTCGCCAGCTTTGCGCGAACTTCGGTACACTTCGTGAAATTCAGCTTTATTGAACTCCGGAAATTTTGCGTCGCCTGGGAAGTCTTGATGAATCTCGGTTAAGTAAATTCGGTGAGTGACGGGAAGCATTTGTTTGTAGATCTCTCCTCCGCCAATGATGAAAACCTCATCGCCGTATTCAACCAATTTCGTTTTTGCAAACGCAACAGCGTCGTCAATTGTCGCGACAATTTTAATTCCGGTGCCGGGTTTTGCGTTCGCTGGCAATTGCGGAGCGTAGTCGTCTTGGCGAGTGATGATGATATGTAGACGGCCGGGCAATGGTTGCGGCAAAGATTCGAAGGTCTTGCGACCCATGATCATCACATGCCCGCTAGTTTTATCTTTAAAGAATTTAAAATCCTCAGGAATGTTCCAAGGGAGATCGCCATCTTTTCCGATGACTCGGTTGCGAGCCATCGCTGCGATCGCTGCTAAAATCATTGGTGCTTGCGCCATGCTACTCACACCGCAACGATCGCTTTGATTGGAGGATGCGGGTCGTATCCTTCAAGCGTGAAGTCTTCGTACTTGAAATCAAAAATCGATTTCACATCTGGATTGATTTTCATCACCGGCAATGTTTTGTGGTCGCGCGACAATTGAAGCTTCGTTTGCTCGATGTGATTTTTGTATAAGTGAGCATCACCCAACGTATGAATAAATTCTCCCGCACGAAGACCACAAACTTGCGCCACCATCATCGTGAGCAAAGCATAAGATGCGATGTTAAACGGAACGCCTAAGAACACATCGCCACTTCGTTGATAAAGCTGACAAGAGAGACGGCCACCAGCAATGTAAAATTGGAAGAAGGCATGACACGGAGGCAGTGCCATCTTCTCAATCTCGCCAGGATTAAACGCAACTACCATTAATCTGCGAGAGTCAGGATTAGTCTTGATTTGATTGATGACTTCAGTGATTTGATCGATCGTGCGTCCGTCTGGAGTTTTCCATGAACGCCATTGAGCTCCGTAAACTGGGCCGAGGTCGCCAGTTTCTTTATCTGCCCATTCATCCCAAATGCTAACTTTGTTTTCTTGAAGCCACTTCACGTTGGTGTCGCCGCGAAGGAACCAAAGCAATTCATAAATGATCGACTTCAGATGAACTTTTTTAGTTGTAACGAGCGGGAAACCTTTTTCGAGGTCAAAACGCATTTGATGCCCGAAAACACTGTAAGTTCCAGTGCCGGTGCGGTCGCTTTTTTCAGTTCCGTGATCAAGGATTAGCTTAAGGAGGTCGTGGTATTGTTCCATCATAAGTTGCTCCTCTGGATGACTGCTGTCGTGATAATCAGCTGATGCGCTCCTCTTAATACAATCGAGCAGGCGATTTCGGTCAATGCTAGAGACAAAAAAACTTCACGAAGTGCAAGTTCCCTTGAAGTGACGCGTTGCTAAACAAAAGGGAACCTGGTACCTAAAAGCCCTATGGACATTAAGGACCCAATACATGGCTCGATGCCAGTTAGTCCGGCAGAGATAGCTATCCTCGATAGCGCTCCTGTCCAGCGCCTTCGGCAGATCAAGCAACTTGGTTTTGCGGAGTATTCGTTCCCGGGTGCGGTTCACAATCGATACATTCACGTTCTTGGAGTCATGCACTTAGCAGGTATCGCGTTTGATGTCGTATTCAAAAAATTTCCGTTTAAGAGTGAGGCTGCTCGCGTGCGTTTACGTCAGTGCACTCGCTTAGCAGCTTTGCTTCACGATTTAGGTCACGGACCTTTGAGCCACACAACCGAAGAAGTAATGCCGCAACTTTCGGAATTGAAAATTGCAGCTTATAAAAATCGAGCGGCAGGTCACGAGATCACTAGCGATCGAAGAGCCGATCACGAAGATTATACGATCAAGTTTCTAACTGATTCAAAGTTGAGTGAGGACATTCGAAAGTATTTTCCTGACATTGATCCTTTGCATGTTGCTTGTTTAATCGATAAGAACTTACTCGCTCCAGATGATTTCTTTATTGATAACGGTTTGAACTTTAGAAAAATTCTTTCGCAGATGGTGAGTTCAGAACTTGATTGCGATCGAATGGATTATCTCGAGCGCGATTCTTATTTCTGCGGAACCAATTACGGAAAGTTTGAGCGCAGTTGGTTGTTAGGCAATTTGACTTATCATCAGCGTGGCGGAGATTTGTTCTTAGCTCTTGATCGCCGAGCACTCTATACCTTCGATGACTTTTTAATTTCACGTCATCACATGTACTTGATGGTCTACTTCCATCACAAGAGTGTGATCTACGAAGAAATGCTTCTTCGTTATCTAACATCACCTGACTGTACTTATAAACTTTCGCCCAATATTGACGAGTACATTCGCGCGACCGATTATTCTTTGTATGAGCATTTAGCTTCGTCACCGAATCAGTGGGCGCAGCGCTTAAGTCAGCGTCGTTCATATAAAGTTGTGTTCGAGCACCACGCTGTTGGACCAAGTGAGCGACCGCAGAAAATGAAAGACACTCTTGAGGCTGAAGGTATTCACGTCATCATGGCGAGTTCTTCAACAAAGCTCTCGAAATATCACACGCTTGCCCCTGCAGATAAGCTTCCGATTTATGTGGTCGACCAGTTCGATCCGCTTGGCGAGATCATGCCGATTGAAGAGAGTTCCGCAATCTTCAGAAAGTACGAAGAAACACGCTCTATTACTAGGCTCTACGTCTCGGGCGAGGACGTTCCAAAGGCCCGTGACCTAGTCTTCCGAAAGAAACTCTAGCAGTGAGCAGAGCATGTTTGAAGCTAGCTTTGCTGCTCGTTGCTTCATTAGTTTTTTCATTACAGTCGATGGCACAGCAGCCGATCTTTTCTGAAGATCAAGAGTTGCTCATGGCCGTCGAATTCACTGACGGCACTCACGTGTCCGATTCTATTTCTGTGTTTCGTGTGGCTAACGTTTGGTATTTGCCATTAGGTGAACTAGCCGATGCGCTATCTGTCGAACTGAAAGTTTCAGTCGCGCTCAAGAAGGCCGAAGGGTTCTTGCTTGAAGAAAGCAATCGAATCGCGATTGATCTTTCGACGTGCGAAATTTCGGTTAAAGATCGAAAAGAGAAATTTGATTGTGCTAATGCAGTTATCTACAACGACGAAGTCTATATAACCTCTGCTGTGGTTAACAGCTGGTGGAGTCTGAAGACGCAGTTTCTGCAGAACCAATCTTTGATTGTGCTTTCGTCTGATCAGCAATATCCCGCGCAAGCGCGGCTTGAGCGTGAGCGAAGAACAACAGCAGGCCCGCAGACAAAATCGAGTCGACAAGTTTTGTACGAGCTGCAGCCTAATCCTCGAAAGAATTTCTCCGGTCCTTCGATTGATCAGCAGTTAACGGCACGTCATCAAGAAGATAGCGCTGGAACGAAAACTACTTTCGCTCATGACACCAGTCTCGCCGCTGAATTACTCGGTTATGAGGCCTCAGGATTTCTTGGTGGTGTAGGAGAGGATATCAGCCAGTGGTCGATGACGTTTTCGAAAAAAGACCCTGATGGTGGATTGTTTCTCAAGGCTCGAGAGTTTAGCGTCATGGACGTACTCGCCCCACCTGTCCCACTTGTGTCAAACAACTCGCGAGTGCGCGGATTGTTGCTTTCAAGTTATCCGCTTCTTAGCGCCGATAGCTTTAGCTTTCGAGAGTTCACCGGAATTCTTCCGTCGGGATGGGAAGTTGAGCTCTACCAGAACGACACCTTGATAGGTCGACAAGTTGCGGATGATGCAGCCGAGTTTAATTTTAAAGATGTGCCATTGTACTATGGGCTCAACCGCTTCAAATTGATTTACTACGGCCCGCAGGGTCAGCGTCGTGAAGAGTTAGAATTAGTAAACATTGATCCAAACATGGCGCTACCAAAGCAGCGAAGTTATAAGTTTGTTAGCGGCCAAGAAGTAACAGCTAAGCGTTCACGAACAGTCGGGCAGTACACCCATAGCCTCGGAGACTCGTCGAGCTTAACTGCTTCGTATCTAAATGCCGCTCCACAAAAAGACGCTGATCGATTGAACTACGGCCAGCTTCATTTGCTTTCACGATTCGGGCGTCACCTCATTGGTATGAACGGTACCGGTAATGATGAACATGGAACAGCCTACGAAGGCTCGATTCAAACTCCATTCGAAAATGCGAGCTTAGGTCTGCGTCACGCGGTGCTGGACAAGTTTCGCAGCGAAGTTTTTAATTCGACGCTAACTGACCCTCTCACTCAAGTGACTCGTGCAAACATTGGCTATTCTGTTCCTTACTTCTCTTCACTTCGGTTAACGGGTGAAGCGCAGCGCCGAACCTACAAAGATGAAAGATTAGAGTGGCAAGGAGTGCAGCGAACTTCGCTTCAAGTGAAAGCTTTACTGCTGTCACATTCGTTAACGTACGACGATGCGATTCCCGGTAAAACCGCAGGTCAATTCGATTCGAATTTCTTATTTGATCGAAAGGAACTTCGTTTCCACGCTGACTATCAGCGAACGCTAACGAACGTAGGCTCAAATTTTCAGTGGCCTTTGAGCAAGACCACAACTTTTGCGGTGCGCGCTGCTCATGAACTCGCAAGTTCAATTACTGACGTGGCAGGAACCGTTAACAAAACATTTAAACATTTTATAGTCGGGACTGAAGTTGAATCTAGATCAAACGGCGACTTCGCAGTGCAGGCATTGCTATCTTATGGGTCGATGTTTAATCCCGTTCGAAAGACTCAGACATTTTTTCAGCGCGGACAAGCCGGTTATGGTGCAGCGAACGTCTTAGTTTTCTTGGACATCAATCAAAATAAAATTCGAGACGAAGGTGAGCCGGGTCTCGAAAACATTCGACTGTTGATCAATAATCAAGACGCTTCAGAAGTTACCAGCAAAGACGGATATGTTTTGTTAAGTCACTTGCCAACGCACCAGCCAGTGAATCTTTCTGTATCGTTTAAGAGTATTCCTGACCCTTCGTATCGGCCGCTCGTGAACGGCAAGACAATTATCTTGCGACCGGGCGGAGCTGAGCGACTTGAATTACCAATCGGAATCTTCGGCGAGGTCAGTGGTGTTGTGAACGTTAAAACTAAGAAAGAACAAAAAGGTAAACGCGGAGTTATCGTTCAACTACTCGCGGCAGATGGAAGTGTCGCGCAGTCGACTAAAACTGAATCCGATGGATACTATGCCTTTGATTCCGTTTCGCCGGGTAATTACGTACTTCGTATAAAACCTGATCAATTAAAAGAACTTTCATTTACTGCGAATCCAAAGTCTTACGAAGTACAGGTTCAACCAGAATCGCCAACCGATGCTTCTGGCGACTTCATTTTGTCACGAATTGAGAATCTTAAACCCAACCGTTAGTTTTTTGACGGTCAGTACCGATGAAGTCGTCAGTAGGAAATTGCCTATAGGCAATCAACCAGGACGTAATTTCAAAAGGGGTTTAAGAGATGAGACGCACAATTAAAGGGATCGCTGCAGTAGCAGCACTCCTAGGTATGGCTACGCAAGTGAACGCAGCAAGTACAACCGCTGATGCACTTCAAATAGTAACAGCGGCAATTTCGATCGTTAAAGTATCCGACTTGGACTTTGGTACTGCAGCACAAGGTGCCGTAGCGAAGACTGTAGCTCCCGGAGCGGCTGAAGACGCGGAGAACGGCTCGTTCACAGTAACTGGAACTCCAGCAGCAGCTTATACAATCACTTTGCCAGCCAATAGTATCGTTGTCATGCAAACCGGCGCTGGCGGAGCGAACGAAACAATTGCAGTTGATTCATTCCTTTCATTTCCAGCAGCTGGAGCAAACGGTGTGATCGGTGGCGCCGGAACTCAGTTGCTTTTAGTCGGTGCGACTCGTGCGGCCCTTGGTGCAGCACAAGTAGCGGGTAGCTACATTGGCGCTTTCACAGTTGACGTAGTTTACTAACCAGCCTCGACAGTCTGATAAACTAGCTGATAAATTAGGGCTTCATGAGAAGCCCTTTTCTTTTTTCTATTGCATTAATTATTGCGAGCGCAGTCTGCTCAATTTCTTTTGCAGCACCAATTAAGATCGTCGTGGTCTCAGGCCTTGAATTCGGTAATGGTGGTCCGGGCGATGTCGCAAAAACCGTAAGTCCGGGCACAAGTGAAACCTCTACCAATGCTAGCTTTCGAGTCAACGGTGATGCTAATCGCGCATACACAATTACATTGCCTGCAACGGGGTCTATGACGACAGGCAACGGACCAACCGCCGATTCAATCACCCTGAACAATTTTTTATCATTTCCTGTACAGGGAGCTAACGGCTTGCTTAGCGTAGCCGGATCACAAAATTTATTTGTTGGCGCCACGAGAGCTGCATTGAAAATTAATCAGCGCGCGGGCACCTACAATGGATCTTACTCAATTGCAGTTGTTTATTAAGAACGAGGATTTATGAAGTTGCGAAATTTTCTGATATTGGCATCGGTAATGTTCTCGGGCTCGATCAGTTTCGCTGATCTTCAAGTCTTCCCGCTTCGAATTGTTCTCAGCGAAAAAGAGAGATCGACGCAAGTTTCGTTACGGCACCGAGGCGCTAAGCCAATGCAGTATCGAATCTCAACCGTTTATTACAAGATGGAAAAAGACGGTGCGATGACTAAGGTTGCAGAGCCGAAGAAAGAAGAAACTTTTGCGGGCGATCTACTTCGCTTTTCTCCGAAAACGGTTACTCTCGAGCCTGACGTCGAACAAATCGTTCGAGTAATGCTAAAACTTCCGGCCCAACTTGCTGACGGCGAGTTTCGCGCGCATTTACATTTCGAAGGAATGGATGATGCCGAAGATAAAAATCTAATCGTCGAAACTAAAGAAAGCGCGATGAATTTGAAAGCCAGAATGGCAATTGCTATTCCAGTCATCGTTAAAAAAGGCACCCCAACTTCAACCATCACGTTTTCCGATTTGAAGGTGATTAAAACACCGAATGAAAAAACGAAATTCAGTGTCACGATGAAAAAAGACGGCTCTGCGAATGCCTACGGCGACCTCGCCCTAGTGAATGTGCTTAAAAGTGGAAAGATCAAGCCCGTAGGCGAAGTAAACGGAATATCGTCGTACATTGCAGAGCGAACTTTAAGTTATCCTCTCAATCTTGGCGATGTCGAAGCCGGAACTTTGAAGCTAATCTATAAAAAGCCAGAGTCAGAAGGTGGAGAACAGATCGCTACTACAGAGACTACAATCAATTAGGATGGTTCTGACAGGTGCCTCATTTTGTTAAACACTCTTGGTAATTAATTCCAGCTGACAAATTTTTTCCAACTTTAAATAAAACTCGGTTATAAATTCGGCAGAGGTTGAAAATCTGCCGTGTGTAAGCGTTTACTTACTATCTTTGTAGTCATGGTTTCTTGTAACGCTGCACTCGCTGCTTCAGCGAAGGGGCGCGTTCGGATGGTTGTTGTGCGAACTAACGTACAACCTGCCGATATCAATGTTGTGAAAAATAAAAACACTGCGCAGACCGTCGAACTAATCTACTAGTGACATCTTTTCCCAAGTAAAATAGCAGTTAAAAATTTTCGTACAAATACATCTGCCGCTGTTGAAGTAACTCTTCGAGCGGTTCAGTCTTCTTCCAATGCTTTTTTGGCATTCAACCAAAAAGTTCTTAGGAGGACTCAATGAACGCAAAACTTTTACTCACGGGATTCGCAGCTGTCGGAATGCTCGCTGCCTGTGGCAACGACGATAACAACGACGAAATTCCAATTAACTCGGGACAATCAACTCGCCAGTGGCAGAACATTCAAGTCACCGCTGAATGTAATGAAGCGACTGATCCGGGTGATGTATGTAACGAAGGTGCAGCAGCGCTAATGTTCAATTGGGATGGAAGCTTCTCATTCAACAACGGCCAACGTACCGGGAACCTTTCAACTGATGACTTGAATCGTTTAGTACTTGCGACTGATCCAGTTGTTGCTCAAGATTCTGTGCAGCAACAGTCTTGTGAGGAGTCTAGCTTCAACATCATGCTTGCGCACAAGATTGCTGTGGCAATGACAGCTACTCCAGATGCACCTGTTGTCGTTTATGAAGAACGCGCCAACACAGACGAAGTTTGTGCACGAGGAAATGTTGATCGCCTACAAGTTCTTCGCGATCTTCTAGCTGCGCTCGCTGTGAAGTATGCACCGATGACAACGCCGTCACCAACTCCAACGGCTACTCCAATACCGATGCCTACAGCGACTCCAATAATTAATTAAGTTATGCGGGACTTCATTAGGGAAGTCTTCTACCTAAAAGCACCGATGCCAGTGATGTGCTCGCCAATAATAAGTTTGTGGATATCCTCAGTGCCCTCGTAAGTATTTACACTCTCGAGGTTGAGGATGTGTCGACCAACTTGGTACTCGTGAGTAATTCCCGATGCGCCCAAGATATCGCGACATACGCGAGAAATCCTTAACGCTTGCGAAACGTTGTTCATCTTCGCCATTGAAATTTGAACCGGTTGAGCTTTTCCTTCGTCCATCAATCGACCGAGTTGGTAAGCGAGGAGTTGTCCCTTCGTGATCTCCGTAAATGCATCAACGAGCTTTGCTTGCACCAACTGAAACGAAGCAATCGGCTTATCAAACTGAATGCGAGTCTTAGCATAATTGAGTGCCTCATCGAAACAAGCGGATGCAGCACCTAACGCTCCCCACGAAATTCCGAAGCGTGCGTTGTTCAAGCAAGAGAACGGTCCCTTGAACCCGACAACTTGAAGCATGTTCGAAGCGGGAACTCGTGCATCTTCGAAAATTAATTCTGAAGTGATAGATGCCCGCAAAGAAAACTTTTTATGAATGTCGCGAGTAGTGAAACCTTTTGTTCCTTTGTCGACGATAAACCCGTGAACTTTGTTTCCTGCTTCTGGAACTTTGGCCCATACGATTGCAAGGTCAGCGATGCTGCCGCTTGTGATCCACATCTTACTGCCGTTAAGAACGTACTCGTTTCCGTCTTTGCTAGCGGTTGTCACCATTCCGGCGGGATTAGACCCGAAGTCAGGCTCAGTTAAACCGAAGCATCCGATCAATTCTCCTTTAGCCATCTTCGGAAGATATTTATTTTTCTGATCTTCGGTTCCAAATTCGGCAATTGGAAACATTGAGAGCGCACCTTGAACACTTACGACTGATCGTAGCCCGCTGTCGCCGCGTTCAAGCTCCCGCATGATCACACCGTAGCTCGTGTAGTTTAATCCTGCACAACCGTAACCTTGAATCGTGGGACCAAAGACTCCGAGCTTACCCAGCTCAGGAACTAACTTTCGTGGAAACTCGTCACGAACGAAACAGTCATCGATAATTGGAATCACTTCAGCGGTGACGAAATCACGAACCGTGTCACGAATGAGTCGCTCTTCTTGCGAGAGCATCGAATCAACATCGTAAAAATCTGGTGCAATAAATGCCTTCAAGTTAACTCCTAATGACGCACTATTGCTACCATCTGGTAGCAGCTACCGTTGGGTGACGGCGACGGTTTGGCCGCTGACGCCGGCGCCCATTGAGCTTGCAAGAAACGCGACAGTCTGTGCGATTTTGTCTGCTTCAGTGAGAATTGCATCGGGATATTTTTTCTGAAGTTCAGTTTGCGCGGCTTGAATGCTGAGTTGGCCTTTGCCGTAATTCAAAAGTAACTCTTCAGTTACTCCCATCGATAGGCAATTGACTGTTACTCGGCTCGCAGCAACTTCGCGCGCAAGGCTTTTAGAGAAATTGACGAGGCCGTTGCGAGCAGCGCCAGCCACCGAGTGCGCGGGAAAGCCAGCTTCGTGAAGATCGTAGGTGAGATAAATCACGCGACCGCGGCGGCGTCCTTCTAAAAACTTTAGAACACTGTGAGTGACTAACACGGGAACTTCAAAATTTTCGTGAATGAGCTTTTTCACATCTTCAGGAGAAGAATCTTTTAAACTTGTAGTGTCGAGAGAGATTGAGCCATCAACGTAGATGTCGATTCCACCAAATGATTCAGCAGCTTTACCTACGGCATCTTTCGGCCCGTTTGGAGTTTTCAAATCAATGCTGAAGGCCGCAGCTCTTCCAGCTTTGGGATTAATTTCGCGCGCATCCATTAATCGCTCAGCGAATCTTGCGTGCGGGTCGGCGTTTGCATCGACCATCGCAACACTGCAGCCGAAGCTTGTGAGTGTCATGGCGATTGACTGAATCGTACTTGTGCACGGTCCAACTAATAGTGCTGTTCGCTCTTGAAGTTTAAATTCTCCGGCTTCCATCAGTTACACTCGTTCTATTAAGATTGCGATTCCCTGGCCACCGCCGATGCAAGCGCTACCGATTGCATAGCGAGCTTGTCTGCGCTCTAGCTCGTACATTAAGTGATTCATGATTCGAGTGCCAGAAGCCCCTAGCGGATGACCCACCGCAATCGCACCACCATTCACATTCGTTCGCGACCGTTCGAGGCCTAATTCCTTTTCTACTGCTAAATACTGAGCAGCGAAGGCTTCATTCACTTCGACAAGGTCAATCTGCGAAAGTTTCATTCCAGTTTGGTCTAAAAGTTTTCGAATCGCGTAAGCAGGTCCAATCCCCATGATTTTTGGATCACAGCCAACTGATGTCCAACCATGAATTCGCACTCTCGGCTTTACGCCCAACGCTTTTGCTTGAGACTCAGTAGTCAAAATTGAAGAAGCTGCGCCATCAACAATTCCGGAAGCAGTTGCAGCTGTGACGGTTCCATTTGGCTTGAATAGCGGTTTCAGTGCCTTAATTTTTTCAGCTGGAATATCTGGTTTCGGATGCTCATCATTTTCAATCAGTAATTCACCTTTTTTAGTTGTGACTTTCACTGCCGAAATTTCAGATTTAAAATAACCTTTGCTCAGCGCTTCTGCATAACGCTTTTGCGTTAGCATCGAGTACTCATCGCAAGCATCGCGAGTGATATCGTACTTCTCAGCCAAATTCTCTGCCGTGATTGCCATTGGGATTCCGGCATAAGCATCGGTGAGTGCAGAAGTCATAAGATCTTCGACTTGAGCGTTACCCATGCGGTAGCCTTCGAAGCGAGCGCCTCGGAGCACGTATGGAATTTGCGACATCTGTTCAACTCCGCCAGCAAGCACACACTTCGCTTCGTTGGTAAGCAACATTTGTGCTGCAGAAGTCCACGCCTGAAACCCGCTGCCACAAAGTCGATTCACTGCTAACGCACCAACTTCAACAGGTACACCTAAGTGAAGGCCAACGTGTCGAGGGAGGTAAGCTGCATCTGATCCACTCTGCACAACGTTTCCGATAACTACGTGATCAATTTTCGAAGGCTGTACGCCAGCTTGCTCGAGGGTGCTTCGTCCGGCAGCAACAGAAAGTTGGGTAGCCGAGACATCTTTTAGCGAGCCACCGAAGGCGCCAAACGGAGTTCTTTGACCTGCGATGACGACTATCTTTTCCATGAGTTTTCCTTTGAAGGAGCCGTTGAAATTTAAGGCTCAATGTTATCGGGAAAGTTTGAGTTGATGCAAGGCCCGTCGTGAGCAGGCAACTTGACTGGGTGATTGAATTAGGCGGAAGCTTTGTTGCATGAATGTTTTGATTATTGGGCAGGGTGGACGGGAGCACGCATTAGTTCGCGCTCTTCGTTTATCGCCATCAGTCACAGAAATCCACGCACTTCCTGGCAACGACGGGATGGGTCGGGAAGCTCAATGTCACAAGATCGATTGGAAAAAATTTGACGATGTAGTGGGTCTAGTTCAATCGAGAAATATCGAGCTGGTAATCATCGGCCCGGAGGGCCCACTTGAAGTTGGGCTGAGCGATTATCTCAGAGAGCAGGGAATTTTAGTTTTTGCACCAGACCGTGCGGCCGCGCGTTTGGAAAACAGCAAAATCTACTCTAAACAATTTATGATCGAGTTTGATGTTCCAACAGCCAAGTCTACGGTTGTGAGAAGTGTCAGCGAAACATTAGCTGCGGCAGCCGATTTCACTCCACCTTACGTTTTAAAAGCCGACGGATTAGCAGCGGGAAAAGGTGTCTTCATTTGTAACACAAAAGATGAACTAAAAGACGCGGCTAAGAAAACTTTCGAGGATCGAATTTTCGGAACTGCTGGTGACCAAGCCCTGCTTGAGCAGTTTACTCCAGGCTTTGAAATTAGTTATTTGGTTTTGACCAACGGCCGCGATTTCCAAGCGCTTCCGCTTTCACAAGACCATAAGCGATTGCTCGATGGGGATGAAGGGCCAAACACTGGCGGCATGGGCACTGTTGCTCCTGTAAAAATTGATCAGAAGCTTGAAGAGAAATTTCGAACAGAAGTAATGAAACCGATTCTTCGTGGCTTAACTGAAAGCAAGTTCGTCTATCGCGGCGTACTTTTCATTGGCCTCATGATTACCAAGAACGCGAATGGAGAGCTTGAGCCTAGTGTACTCGAGTTCAATACGCGATTCGGGGATCCGGAAACTCAAGTTGTACTTCCTTTGCTCGATGGCGATTGGGGAAGTGTTTTTAAGGCCGTAGCGAGCGGAGAGTTGCCGAAGCTTACTTGGAAGAATGAATCTGCAGCATGTGTTGTCTTGGCGGCCGAAGGCTATCCCGATTCTCCGCGCAATGGTGTGAGTATCAAAGGGGTCTCGCAGGATTCATCACTTGGCAGTGATCAATACATCCTGCACGCAGGAACGTTGAACGAAGATCACGGTACGTTCGTTACCAATGGTGGCCGAGTTCTGAATGTGATTGGTACAGGTAAAGATCTGAAAGACGCCATCGCAAAAGCTTACGCTCAAGTCGAGAATATTTCCTGGCCTGGAATGCAATTCAGAAAAGATATCGGAAAGAA
>JAYSYM010000393.1:0-12925 GCA_043727635.1 Bdellovibrionales bacterium
AGACGAGTACACCCTAGATGATGTTCAGAAATTTATTGAAGGCTACTTGAGCAATCCACTGATGAAGCAGTTTAATTCGGAATTTGATCGCTGGCCTCGTCACAACACTAAAGAACAAATGGAACTGATGCTTGAGAGTTCTGATCACTTGATCGAAATGCACAAAGATCCGAAGCAGCTTATTACTTTTGTATTGAGTGAAGAAGTCTTCAAAGCAACAGGCCTGGTCATGTATCGCGATAGTTTCAAGCCTCAAGCACCGGTGCTCTGGCTCAATCACGATGTGCTTGCACAAGTAATTGCAAATCATTTGCACTAGTCAGGCGGATCGATGTCACTCGCTCAAGGTTATGTCTGGACACACGGAAGTATAAAGCTCGTTGGGTATTCAATGGCGGGTATCTCAACGAGCATCGCCTTTCCTGATGCCGACGTTTGCTTTGATGTAGCACAGGGTCTTCCGTATCAAATGCCGATCACAAATCTTCTTATTACTCACGGTCACATGGATCACGCGCATGGAATTCCGTATGTAGTCGCGCAGAAATCGATGACTCGTATGCCAACTCCACAACTTTATATGCCGGCTTCCCTCGTTCAGCCGATGAAGAATATTCTGAAAGCTTGGGAGAAGATTGAAGAGCACACTTACGAGTGCAATTTCATTCCAATCGAATTTGATAAAGAGTATCCGCTAAAGTGGCCTTACTTCTTTAAAGCGTTTCCGACTTATCATCGAATTGATTCGTGCGGTTACACCGTCTTTGAACGGAAGAAAAAGCTTCGACCTGACCTTGTTAACAAAAACCGTGAAGAACTTCTCGCCTTAAAATCTCAAGGGGTTGACCTTGAAGAGTCGACTGATACTCCTCTAGTCAGTTTTACTGGCGACACTAAAATTGAATTCTTAGACTCTCGCCCTTGGATAAAACAGAGTAAGGTTCTGATTACTGAAGCCACTTTTGTCGATGATAAAAAGACCATCGCAAACGCTCGGGAGTGGGGACATCTACACTTTGATGAACTTTTGAAGCACCTAGATTCGATTAAATCCGAGAAGATTTTGTTAATTCATATCTCAGCTCGATACACTACGCCTTACCTAAAGGAGCTATTTGAAGCTCGCCTGCCGGAGCATCTCAAAACTAAGGTGGTCATTTTCCCGCGTCCAATTTGAGACAAATTATTGACCCCAAAATTTAAAGCAGGCTCTAAGTAGTACCGATAATTTATATTGGGGGCGTCAGCGTATGTCTATGTTAGCTCGGTATCGCAAGCAAGGTGGCTTTCAGCAGTTGGTTTTACTTCTTGAAACTTGCACCTCGCAAAAGCGTGATCAATTAATGAAATTGATTCAAGCTGAAGATCCGTCATGGGCGAAGCTGATCAGTACAAAGATGGTAACTCTCGAGCGAGTCTACAGCTGGGACGCCATGCACATCGCTGAAGTTACAACTCAATTAGCTCCACGCACTCTCGCAATCTTGCTCCATGGTCTTTCAAAAGAATTCTTTGAAAAGTCAGTCCACGTAATGAGTCCACTTAAGCGTCGAGAGATCGAGTCGCTCTTTGAGGAGCAAAAACCAACTCCAGGTGAAGTAGAAGCCGCAAGAATCAAGTTACTAACAAAAGTTCGCGAGCTTGAAGATTCTGGACGCTTAAACTTGGCGCAGTTTGACCCGAGCCTTAGCATTCGCGACGTAAAAGTAGCCTAACAGCAACTAAGACCCCAGAGAACACCACAGTTGCCTGCGCACCCTCGCGATGCCATGATTGCAGCTCGAGGTAAAAATGCGTTTAATACTTCCGGCACTCATTTCAGCACTACTTCTTGGCTGCTCACATAAAAGCGACAGCGGCGCACAACAGCAGCCTGCCCCTTCACAACCAACTTCATGGCACGGCCGAATGCAGGAGCTTTCGAAAACTCTTTCGCAGCTTTGGCCAATTGTTGCGAATGAAAAGAAGTTTGCGGACCCTGCAAATCTACCATTGATTGAGAAGCGCACGGCTGAACTTCGCAAGCTTGCTCACGCGCTTAATGCTAACACTCCCCGTCCAAACAATGACCCGAGCATGGGATTAGTGTCTGATCTGTTCGCCGATGATCTAGAGCGTGCACTGGTAAGCTTGCGCACAGGTCGAGTTCAATACGCCCGCCGTGTGTTGCTTGATTCAACTTCGTACTGCATTCAATGCCACACTCAGACTGATCGCGGAGCAAAGTATCCTCGACTTGATCTCAATGCTGATCTCAGTGGCCTAACTGCGATGGAGAAGGCCGAATTTTTTGCAGCCACTCGGCAATTTGAGCCCGCTGTAAAAGAATTTGAGACACTGATCATCGATAAAAACTTTGCGAAGACTGAACCGTTTGAGTGGCAAAGAGCCTCTCGCTCGGCACTTGCAATTACGGTGAAGGTCTACAAAGATCCGGCGCGTACTATTGACCTCATTCAAAAGATGCAGGCAAATCCTTCTACTCCGCAATTTGTTAAAGATAATGTTCAGCCGTGGCTGCGCTCGGCGAATGAATGGAAGAGCGAACGCGCACCACTTATTCAGTCACCGTATCAGGCGATCAACCGCGCCGAGAAGATGATCGAGCGAGCACAGAAAGCTCAAAAAGATCCTCTGGATCAATCGCAAGATATCACTTACTTCAGAGCCACTGGACTTCTTCATGAAATTCTTGGTAGTCGCGGCGCTCGTGATCGAATTTCAACAAGGGCTCTGTACCTCGCAGGCATTGCTGCCGAGAACACTCGCGACTTAAATTTCTGGACGATGCACGAAACGTATTACGAAATGTGTATTCGGAGAATGCCGCACACTGAGTTGGCGCGAAGTTGCTACAAGCGTCTAAATAACAGCATTGTTCAAGGATATTCAGGCAGTGCTGGAACTCAAATCCCAGGCGACATCAAGGAGCGACTATCAAACTTGAGCTCACTTGCTGAACCAGTCGGATCACTTGCGGCGACGCCAACGCCAGCACCGTCTGCAACTCCTGCGGCTATTCTAAACGTTGTCCCCACAACTTCACCGAATCCATGATCTATGGTGCAATGGGAAAACGAGCAGCTCTATTTTAACGGAGACGATTTTTTTCGAGCTATCATCGAAAACATTCGCTCCGCTCAAAAAAGCATAGACGTCGAAACTTATATTTTCGCTCACGATCCATTTACCGAGAAAATTGAATTAGAACTTATCAACGCCGCTAAACGCGGCGTCAAGATTCGCATTATAGTTGATGGCATCGGTGGAATGCCGTGGCTTGGAAACGTTAACCAAGAAATATTCACTACTGGTTGCAAGATTCGCGTTTTTCACCCGGTCCGATTCAGTATTTTCGAAGCTGGCAGAGTTTTTTTGCGAATCAACAAACGAGATCATCGTAAAGTATGGCTGATCGATGAACAAAAGGCTTGGGTCGGCAGCATGAACATTACTAGTGAACACCTTCAAGAGTACCGAGGCGATGCCGCCTGGCGAGACACAGGAATAGGAGTTACTGGCGAATCAATTTGGATCTTGCGTGAAGCTTTCCAGCGCACTTGGGATAAATCAGAACCTTACCCGCATGAATCGAAATGGCGACGAGTGTTCAAGCTTCGAAAGCGTCTGCCAAAAAACTCAATCGTCAGATTAAACGATACCCGTCGATTGCGAAAAGCCGGCACTCTTGACCTTCGAAGAAAAATCCGTAATGCCACTCGCCGAGTCTGGTTTATTAACCCGTATTTTGCACCAAGCCCGTTCTTTCTGGCGGCGATGATTAAATCTAAGCATCATGGCTGCGATGTAAAACTACTCGTGCCACGAGTCTCCGATGTGTTTTTCATGAAATGGGTCGCGCAAAGTTATTACGGCGCCCTGTTGAAAGTCGGAATTGAAGTTTATGAATATCAACCGCGATTTTTACATGCGAAATCAATCGTTATCGACGACTGGGCAACGGTCGGGACTTCAAACCTGAATACTCGAAGCTTTCGGCACGATCTCGAAGTCGATCTCGTCGTAACGAAACCTGCAACACTCGAGTCACTTATTTCGCAATTTCAAAAAGACCTCAGCGAATCACGCCAGATCTATCTAGAAGAATGGCACCGTGAGCGCTGGATGAATCGCTTAGGCCGAGTGATTGCGTACCTTTTTGGAAAATGGATTTGAGATTATGAAACTTCGCGTACTCTCATACAACATTCATAAAGGCTTTTCGATGAACCGAAAGTTCGTTCTCGAAAAGATTCGTGAGGCCATAAAGTCGGTCAATGCCGACATCGTTTTTTTACAAGAAGTTCAAGGTGAACACACAGGCCATCGAAAAAAATTTAAAGATCAGTGGCCTGTTACTACACAACTTGAATACTTAGCCGATTCGATCTGGACTCATCATGCTTACGGAAAAAACGCGGTGTACTCAGAGGGTCACCATGGCAACGCTATTTTAAGTCACTTCCCGTTTTCATTCTTCGAGAATGTCGATATTTCGACAAATCGATTTGAGCGACGCGGACTTTTGCATGGCATACTCGACATTCCGGGAATTCAACCAGCAGTTCACTTAATTTGCATTCACTTAAACCTTTTTGAGAAATCTCGCATACAGCAGATCCAACAATTAACCCGACGAATCGAAGAAGTTGTTCCGCACAATAGTCCCCTCATTATCGCAGGCGATTTCAACGACTGGCGCCAAAACATCTCACCAATTCTTGAACGCGAGCTCGATGTTTACGAGGCATTTAAGCAGCATAATGGCGCTCATGCGCGATCCTTCCCAAGCTGGATGCCTATGCTCCCCCTCGATAGGATCTATATACGTGGATTAGAGGTAGAGAATGCAATCTGTCTTGAAGGAAATCCATGGCGCGAGCTTTCTGATCACAACGCACTTTACTCTGAGCTCCAGATACTGGAGTATTCGAAGCGATAATTCGGGAGATCGCAGTGAAGCTAGTTTTGACCGGTGGGCCTTCGGGCGGAAAAACAACTCTTGCAATGGCTCTACAGCGCGAGTTTAGCACCAAGCTTGTCGTAGTCCCCGAATCAGCATCGATGCTGTATGCGGGCGGCTTCCCTCGAAAAAACGAGATAAAGAGTGTTCAGCACCGACAGCGCGCCATCTATTACGTGCAACGCGAACTCGAAGCGATGTTTCAAGATGATTTTCCAAATCACCTTTTGGTTTGCGACCGAGGATCCCTCGATGCCCTTGCCTACTGGCAGGGAAATCCTGATGACTTCTTTACCTCGGTGGAATCGACCCACGATCGCGAAGTAAAGCGTTACGACTGGGTCTTGCACTTAGAGACGGCCCCAGAGAGTCACTACGACTTAACCAATCCGCTGCGAGTTGAGACATATGAAGAAGCTTCCCGTTTAAATGAAAAAACTAAGGCTGCTTGGAACAAGCATCCTCAAAGAATCGTGATCACTAGCGAAGGCCACTTCTTAGATAAACTTCATCGCTCACTTTTTGTAATCGATTGTATTTTGACCGGGAATTCGTACGACGCCGTGATTGAGAAACTCAAAAAGTTTACTAGTGCGGGAACCGGCAAATAAACTCGGAGCCTTCACGCCCCTCACTCTTCAACTGAATACTTCCGCCATGCTTGAGCATAATATGCTTTATGATCGATAGTCCTAAGCCAGTGCCACCGGCTTCACGGCTACGGCCCGTATCGACTCGATAGAAACGCTCAAAGAGTCTAGCGTGGTGCTCTCTTGGAATTCCAGGTCCATTATCAAGCACAGACAAGAACACATCATTATTCGGAGCATGCTTCCAGCTGACGTGAATGTGACTACCTTCGGGCGTATACTTAATTGCATTTTCAACCAAATTAGTTAAGACCTGCTCAACCCTAACTGCGTCCCCGATTACGTTTTCAACTTGGACGTCGGTGCTAATTTCGATTTTCTTTTTCGTACGCTTCTCTTCGAGCGACCGCAAGACCGCATCTGTGATTTCGCGCGTACTGACAACAACTTTTCTTAGTTCCGCTCCCGACTCAATCGATGAGAGGTCGAGCAAATCATTGGTGAGATGAATCAACCGATCAACATTTCGAGAGATAATCTCTAAAAATTTCTCAGACGAATCTAAACGATTGGCCTTCATATCTTCCTGAAGGGTCGCAAGATAACCTTTTACTGAAGTTAATGGAGTGCGAAGTTCGTGCGAGGCATTTGCGACGAATTCAATTCGAATTTGCTCAGCTTTGTGAAGCTCAGTAACGTCGTGAAATACGCCCACAGCGCCGTAAACTGTTTCTTCATCTTTCATCTTAAGCGGCGCAACTGAAACCGAGAAATGTCGAACCGTGTGCTCGTTATGCGTAACTAATGTAGTAGTCAGCGTCTTGGCCAATCCGGTCTTCAGCACTGAAGTATAAGCATCGAGCACTTCAGGCGAACGGAAAATCTCATGCAGTCGCGAAACTTTTTTTGATTTGAATAACAAAGCGAATTGCGAGTTGTAGAAAAGCGCTTCGCCAGCTTTGTCGACCGCCATGATCGCGTCCGAGACAGCTCCCAACAAAGCAGATAGCTCTTCATGCTCTCTAGCTAAAGCACCAGTTTGCTTTTTTAAATCACGATGAATGCGGTTGATAACTCGCTCAAGATCGGACCATTCACCCGGCTCATCTTCATCAGCATCATCGTTCACGTGACTAAGTTGTGCCGGGCTTAATTCACCACGCGAGCGGCGAAGTTCGCGCGCGCGCTGAATAAGCCTCCCGAGAGGCAGATAATTAACTCTTGTGAGCGCCAAAAGATAAAGAGCAGCAAGGCAAAGTATGACGATGAACCAACTTGTTAGGTAACGATCGAATCGCCCTAAAGCTTGGTTGACGTCTGAGGTAGATGAGAAAAGCTCATAGGCTTCGTAGCGGATTGAAAACCCAACGAAGACAGTGAAGCACATGACGACCATCAACTGTCGAAAGAAAAACTTTCTTCCAAGTTTCCAGGGAAAATATCGACGTGGTCGAATGGTCAAGAAAAGGCCCCTTTATCGTCGAGTACGTCGGCTTACTCGTCGGCTTATTATCCGTCGGCCTTCACACGATAGCCGATTCCTCGCACGGTCTCAATAACGTCGGCACAGGCTCCGAGCTTTTTTCTCAGCCCAAAGACGTGAGTATCGACCGTTCTGCCGACCACGGAGACTCCTTCGCCTTGAATTTGATCAATCAAGGAGTTTCTAGTCAAAACCCGCCCTTTATTATGGGCTAAAGCCAATAGAAGTTTGAACTCAGAAGGGGTCAAAGAAATCGGTTCATCGCCGCATTTCACATCGTAAGTTTCGGGGTTCATCGTTAGTCCACCGAGTTTGACCTCGGCTTCTTTGATGATTGCGGCTGCTTTGGCCTCGCGCTTCGGCGCGACGACAGACTCACTACGAGGATGCCTGCGGAGCAAAGCCTTTACCCGCGCGACCAGAACGGAAGGTTCGAATGGCTTTGAGAGATAATCATCTGCTCCCGCTTCAAGTCCCGCGACAATGTCATCGGGTGCGGCCTTCGCAGTGACCATGAGAATTGAGAGATTGATAGTATCAAGGTTATTACGAAGAATTTTTGCAAACTGAGGCCCGTGTCGGCCCGGCAGCATCCAGTCGAGAACTACGACTCCGAAAGAATGTTGCTCGAGAAGTGATTCTCCTTCTTCGGCGCTTCCGGCTGCGCTCACTTCAAACCCTGCGCGCTCAAGGTGAAGGACAATCAACTCACGAATTTCAGTTTCATCTTCGACAACTAAGATTCGTTCCGAGTTCATCATGTTGCTCCTTTGCCGCCCCCGTGTCGAACATCCTCACCGGTGCAGGCGAAAATAACATCTTCTGCAATGTTAGTAGCGTGATCACCCATTCGCTCTAAGTTTCTCGCAATCAAAATCAAATCGAGAGAAGACTCAATCTGCGACGGATTCTGCTGCATGTGGCCCACTAAAAACTTAAACGTTCCGTTTTTAATCGCATCAACTTCGTCGTCACGGATCAGAACTTCCTGGGCTAAATTCACATCTCCTCGAGTAAATGCGTCGAGTGAGTCGCGAACCATCGCTTGTACTAACTTTGCCATTTTCGGCAATTCCAGTTGAAGATCAAGATTTCTTTCTGTCAGGAAATGTTCAGCGTTGTAGGAGATGTTTACGGCCTGATCGCCAATGCGCTCTAAGTCATTATTGATCTTGATGATCGCTAAAATGAGACGCAAATCAGCAGCGACGGGAGACAATCGTGCCAAAACCTCGAGGCAAGCGTTATCAATTTCAACATGAAGCGTGTTGATCTTCTTCTCGATCGGCCACACGCCTTCAAGTTTACTCAAGTTACGGCTGGTAAAAGCTTCGATCACTATTTCAATCGCTTGCTCGACGTGACCACCCATATTGAGGATAAGGTCTTTTAGTTCTTTTAATTCAGATTCAAATCGTCGTTCCACACGTACTCCTAAAAGTTCAGCTCAAAATCAACCGAAACGACCGGTGATATATTGTTCAGTTCGAGAATCTTTCGGCTTAGTGAAAATTCGGTTCGTAGGCCCGTTTTCAACAAGCTCCCCCATCAAGAAAAATGCAGTTCGGTTAGAAATACGCGCCGCCTGCTGCATATTGTGAGTAACGATGATGATCGTGACTTCTTTTCTAAGCTCAACCATCAGCTCTTCGATTTTTGCAGTTGAAATCGGGTCAAGCGCACTTGTTGGCTCGTCCATCAGTAAGACAGGCGGAGAAACTGCAAGGGCTCGAGCAATACATAGACGCTGTTGCTGCCCGCCCGAGAGCGAAGTTCCCGGCGCACGCAATTTATCTTTTACTTCTTCCCAGAGTGCAGCGCTCTTGAGCGATCGCTCGACGACTTCATCTAAAACAGCGCGGCGTCTAATGCCTGCCAGTTTTAATCCTGCAGCGACATTGTCATAAATGCTCATTGAAGGAAATGGATTCGGTTTTTGAAAAACCATTCCGATATTTCGACGAACTTTTACGGCATCAGTTCCAGTTTCATAAATATTTTTACCATTCAACCAAACTTCGCCCGTGATACTCGCTCCAGGAACTTCTTCGTGAAGCCGATTTAGACAACGGATAAAAGTTGATTTGCCGCAACCAGATGGGCCGATCAACGCTTGAACTTCGTTGCGTCCGACTTCCAGGTTCACACCCTTAACGATATGGTTGGGCCCAAAAGACGCATTGATTTCGCGCGCTGATAAAATTGCATCGGTAACCGTGGGAGCTAAAGCCATTAATACTTTCCTCTACGAGCTAAATACATGCGAGTTGTGATGTTCAGCACGAAGACAAAGAGCACTAATACCATCGCACCCGACCAGGCTTTTTGTCTCCATGTATCATCGTGACTAATCGCAAAATTGAAGATTTGAACCGGCATTGAGGCTGTAGGTTGGCCCAAACCTCGGAATCCGAAGTTATTATTAAACGCCGTGAACAATAAAGGAGCCGTTTCTCCTGCCACTCGAGCGATAGCGAGCATCACTCCCGTGATTACTCCACTTAAGCAGCCCGGGAGCACGACGCTCAAAATCACTCGCCAGCGAGGTAGGCCAAGCCCTAATCCAGCTTCCCGAACGTGATCCGGCATCAGCTTCAACATTTCTTCAGTGATCCGCGCAACTATTGGAACCATGATAATCGCAAGCGCGAAGCCACCAGCGTAAGCCGAGTAACCCTTCATTGGTGCAACTATCAGCGCGTAAGCAAAGAGACCGATGACGATGGAAGGAACACCAGTAAGGATGTCTGTTGTAAAACGAAGAATCTTTGTCGTGAGGCCCTGCTTGTATTCGGCTAAATAAATTCCAGCTGCAATGCCCCACGGAATTCCAATCAAACTCGAAAGTGCAATCAGCACTGAGCTTCCGACGATAGCATTCGACATTCCGCCGCCGACCTCGCCAATTGGCTTTGGAATTTCTGTGAAGAACTCAAATGACAGTCCGGGTAGACCCTTGATGATCACATAGGTAAAAACAAAAAATAGCGGAGCGACCGCAGCTAGCGCAATTAGACTCAAACCTGCCAGAGCAACCCAGTTGGTAATCTTCCTTCGAACAAATCTACGTTTTTCTGATGGAGTTTCGAGTCTCATTACTTATTTCGCTCCACATTCCAAATAATGAATCGCGCAACCGAGTTAACCACAAGTGATACAAAGAAAAGTGCCAAGCCAACCGCCGCAAGTGCCGACATATGAAGTCCTGATGCTTCGTTGTACTCATTCGCAATCACACTCGCCATTGTCTGAGCCGGCGCCATAATCGAAGCTTTAATTTCGTTTCGATTCCCGATCACCATTGCAACGGCCATCGTTTCGCCAAGGGCGCGCCCGAGACCTAAAATCATTGCACCAATCATTCCCGATCGCGCTGTTCGTAAAACAGCCATCTTGATCATTTCCCAGCGAGTTGCACCGAGCGCTAGCGAAGCTTCGCGAATTCCAGGCGAAACTGTTTTGAATACGTCTCGAGTGATACTTGCAATAGTTGGTGTGATCATAATCGCAATGATCAACGAAGCCGTGAACATACCAACACCGTAATTTGGTCCAGCAAAGAGCGACTGTGCTGCACTCATGCAGGCTTCAGCTGTTCGATTCAAACTCCAGTCATCATCACGGAATAGGTTGATGATCAAAACCACTGGGTAAAAGAAAGCCGTGAATATTTGCCCAGCCACTGAAGCAAACATTGTCCCAGGCCCAAGATGATTTGTCAGTGTTGGCTGAACTGTTTGCTGCATGAATGGAGCGAGAATAAAAATTCCCCAAAGGCCGTAAACGATACTTGGAATCGCCGCCAGCATCTCAACCAAAAATCCAACTACTCGAGCAATCGACTTCGGAGCTAATTCAGTTAGAAAGAGAGCGACGCCAATACTGACCGGCGCTGCAATTAACAAAGCGAGAAGTGAGGAGACAAGAGTTCCATAAATGAATGGCAGTGCGCCAAAAATTTCGAGAGGCGGATTCCAATCGTTAATAATAAAAAATGAGAAGCCGACAGATTTGAAAATCGGGAGCGAAAGCTGCACGAGTAAAACAATGATCGCAGCAAGAAGAACAATCATGCTCCAAGCAATACACTTGAGAATGTAATAGAAAACTCTGTCACTGAAATGAGTGTCTCGGCGACGACCCCGATTGATCCAATTAAGCATGAACTTTCAATGGTAAATTAGATGGCGATACTGGTTTGTCAGGATTCTGTCAGGAACAAAAAATTCGCCCGTAATTTCAACAACCTAGGCTATACCAAAAGCCCGAAGGCCCTGGACCGCAGCGACTGCGAGCGCATAAGCGACGATATTGAAGATGATCAACTGAGCGATCGCAAACTTCCAGCTATTTGCCTCGCGAACCGCAATCGCTGTGGTCGAAAGACACTGAAGCGCAATCATAAAGAAGATGATCAGACCAATGGCGGAGGCCGTCGTAAAGATCAGCTGTCCGTCGCTATTTTTTGCATCAGACATCGTCGAGAGAAGTGAGTTTTGCATCGATTCTTCGTTTTCATCCGTGATGTTGAAGACGATCGCAAGTGACGCAACAAAGACTTCACGTGCGGCAAACGCCGATAGTAAACCGACACCCACGCGCCAATCTCCGCCCATCGGTTCAAAGATCGGCTCAATGACTTTGCCAACCTTACCTAAATAACTTTGTTCGGTTCGCTGAACAGTGTCTTCCATATCGTAATGCGGGAACGTCGTCCCCACCCACATCAGCATCGCAAAAATAAAAATTGGAGGACCCGCTCGCTTAACGTAAGAAACAGTTCGCGTGTAGCTATTTCGCAAAATTGTTGGCCACTGTGGTCGGCGATAAATCGGCAGCTCAAGCATGAAAATCGATTCGTCTTTCATGCGCAGAAGCTTGTTTGCAATAGCGGAGGCGAGCGCTCCAACAACCATCGAGCTTAGATAGATTAATGCAAGCGCAAGCCCCGCATAGTAAGCAGGTTTCCCGATAAATAAGAATGATAGCAGTAGTGCATAGACTGGCAGCCGGGCGCTACAAGACATGAGTGGAATAATGAAAAGCGTAAGCCAGCGTTCGCGCCGAGAGTTGATTGTACGCGCCGCCATCATGGCCGGAACCGCGCAAGCGTATCCAGACAAAAGCGGAACAAATGATCGACCGTTTAACCCCAATTTTCCAAAAGGCTTATCGATTAAAGCGGCTGAACGAGCAAGATAACCTGAGTCTTCAAAAATCGAAATACCTACGAACAAAACAAAAATTTGCGGAACGAAAATAAAGACGGCAGCGAAACTTGTGAGCACACCTTCCGTCAAAAAGTCGACGAACATATTATCGGGTGCGGTGTTTTGCAGCCACTCACCAATCAAAGTGAAAAGGGAATCCACACCGTCCATCGCTGGAGCTGCAGCCCAGAAAATCGCCGAGAATAGCGAGCTCATAATTAGAATGAACGAAATCAACCCGAATACCGGATGCAAAAGTACCCGATCAATTCGATCAGTTCGTTGTCGAGCATCAAGGGTTCGTTGTTTTGGAGTTTTACGAGTTACTTTTAGCAACACGCCCGCTGTATGACGAAGAGTGCTTTCAGTTTCGCTCGAAGTCCACGGCGCAAGTGTCGGCATCACACGCACCGAAGTCCCCGCTTTATTAAGCGATCGCTGAATCTCAGCTACAAGTTCATTCAGTCCTCCGCCTAAACGCCCATCGACGGGCACAACCGGAACACCAAGCTCCGTTTGCAACATATCTGCATCGATCTCTTTTCCGGCTTCGTGAGCTAGATCGATCATTGTGAGTGCTACGACGATTTGAAAATTTGATTTCTTAAGCTGCTCAACGACCAGTAAGTGTCGAGACAACTGAGTTGCATCGACGACAGCAATCACAACATCTGCTGCA
>JAYSYM010000394.1:0-1302 GCA_043727635.1 Bdellovibrionales bacterium
CGATGACGCTCATCGCGTAGCGCGTATAGGAAAGGCGCATTTCGTCTTCAATGCGCATCGGTATAATTTCACGGGCAATCATCAAAATATTTCTCCTGAACTTCGTCGTTATTGAGTACTCAATTGCGTTTCTTCCAACTTACGAACGTCGATGATCTGACGAATTCGTGGTAAATCTTCTTGCAGAAACTTGCTCCATTCCACTCGCACTTTATTTTCAATGTCAGCTAAATCTTCGCTCTCGTAGTCTTTAGATGTGAGAATTGGCCGCACATAAATTTGATTCCACTTGCTGCTCAGTTGCTTGGCTGAAGGTTTGAGCGGTGCAACGTTGGCCATATCGAATAAGTTTTGACGCAATGTTAATTTTCCTTCTCCACCCGGCCCAACGTATAGCTTGAGTTTCAAATCACGTTGAGAATTTCTGAACTCAAACAATAATATCCGCCCACTCTTTGTCCATCCTGCTCCATCAAGTAACAACGGCACATCCCACTCGCGTAGAGCGAAATTTGCTTGACTCTTGCTGTAGCGATCAAGCACTAACGCTTCCTCAGCTTCAACGAGCGACTGCAATATTTCGCTGATTTGTGTTTGTAAATCGGGACGATGTTCGTAAATCAAATCCAATGCTTTTTGATGCTTGAAGTAGATTCGACGACAAAGTTGTGCAATATCCGAGTCGTTCACAATGTGTCTCCTTAGCATCTGCGCGTAATGCAGCATCAAAGTGCGAACATCGGTTCCCAAAGTTGAAGCGCGATTTGCTGCCAGCGTCTCCACCAATGAGCAAATAACTTCGTAATCAATCGAGACATAATCGGTATGCGAAGCAGTTTGTCCTTCCGGCGAAAGATAAAGGCCAATGATGCTCCAGCCCGGATACTGTTGCTGCCCATCGCGCCAGTAACGATTTAATTGATCTGAGTGCTCACTGCTATCGACTTTGTTTTCTACAATTACGACCAACTTATTTGTTTCGTCAGTAATAAGGATGTCGATGTGATGCCATTCACGCTGAACAACAGCGGCATCTAAACTCCATATGTCAAAGTCAATCGGCGAAATTGACTTTGTATAGCTGTGCGAAACGCTCAACGATTTTTGCAACAGCTTTTTTAGAAATACATCGCCCAATCCGTGCGTTGCTTGCGGATTCAGTAAGAAAGCTAAGAAATCGGAGTGACGCACCTCCTGACGAACAGCGCCAACGGCCTCAAAGATATTGAATTGCGACAACAGAGATTCCAGCTTTTCCAAATCGGCGTTATCTAACACCAATTCTTCAAGTGACTTGTAAGC
>JAYSYM010000395.1:0-12897 GCA_043727635.1 Bdellovibrionales bacterium
TCAAACTCAGACGAAGGTTTTGAAAAAGACTAGCCTAGGCTGGGTCGCTCAGTTGTTCAGAAATTTCTGGAACAGGTGTTGGCCCTGGCACTAAGGCGAGGGTCTCGTCGAGCGTAATTTCTTTTGTACTCTTAGCGCCAAGCGCTTCCATCTTTTTTGCCTGCACAAGTACTCGCGAATGCAGTCGCGCGCGACCCACATCGTACTGTTCTTGCGCCTTGCTGAGGCTCTTTCCAACGTTATCGAATGCTTCAACGAAGTCAGCAATTCGCTTATGCATTTCTTTTCCAGCTTCAGAAATTGCCATCGCATTTTCTGCCAAGCGCTCTTCTCTCCAGCCGTAGCGAATTACTTTTAGTAAGCCAATTAAAGTTGGAGGAGTCGCAACTAAGATTCTTTTTGCGAGAGCATACTCGATCAAATCGGGATGTGATTCGAGCGCAGCATACAAGAATGATTCGTTCGGCAAGAACATCACTGTGAAGTCAGCTGAACCATCAAGGTGATCATGATAAGCTTTTTCAGATAATTTTTTTACGTGATCTTTCACTGCAGAACCATGACGAGCCATATGCTGAGTACGCTCGGCATCAGTGGTTGCATCAAGCGAAGATAAAAATGCATCGAGCGGGGTTTTCGCGTCTACAACGACGATCCGGCCACCTGGCATTCGCACAACCATATCAGGAATCAATCGCCCATTATCAGAAGCGTTTTGATCTTGAAAGCTTACATCGCAATGTTCAGACATCGCCGCAAGCTCGATACAATTTTTCAACTGCACTTCACCCCACCGGCCACGAACGTGCGGACGTTTTAATGCATCTTTCAATGCAGTAGTCTGAGCGCTGAGCTGATTGCCTGTTTCGATCACACGCTTCAGTTCATTTTCGACTGTGGTGTATGACTTCTGGCGCTCACGCTCCATCTCGTTAGCTTGCTTCTCGTAACGAGTGAGAGTTTCTTGGAGCGGTTTTAAAAGTGAGTCGATTGCAGTTTGACGCTTATCAAGATCAGCTTTGCCAACTTCATGAGTTCGCGAAAGAACTGATTTTGCTAATTCAAGGAACTGGCGATTGTTTCCCTCAAGTGCCGTCGCCGCAAGACTCTTAAACGAATCTTTGAACTGCTCTTCAGCTTGGCCCATAGATTTTAATTCTGCTTCGGCGCGTATGAGCTGCTCAGATTTTTGCGTCAACTGTTGAGTCAGTTGCCCAACTTGAAGTTCTAATTCGCCATTGCGAGTTTTGAAGTGAGTAAAGAATATTCGCAGTGCCCATCCGAGAAGAGCTAAGACCGCGACGCTAAAGATGATGGAAATCAAGTTGAGTGAGGTCATGCATTAAGTCGTAGCATGACCCCACGTAAATTGTCGCCATAAAATTGAATCGCCAAAAAATCAATAAGCTAAGTGGTGAGCGACCGCAAACCCTTAAGGGTAGCGGCTAAACGAGCGAGATCATGGAGTTTCTCATTCTCAACGCCTAATCCTTGAAGCGCTTTCTCGTGAGAGGTCACGCATTTCTCACAACCGTTGATGATTGAAACGGCAAACGCGAGCATTTCGAAACGCTGTTTCCCGATGAGCGGGTTGCTAAGTGACTGCATTCGCAATTTTGCAGGGCCATAACCTTCTCCCTCGTGTCCGGTCTTGTCTTTGGCATCAACGAAATGTCGGAATCGATAGTACGTGTTGAGCATTCCCATGATTGCCGCAGTTTCTTCAGCCTCCTGAATCTTTGCAGCGTCAACACCTTCGCGAACTAAAGTGATGCGAGCAGCATGCGCGATCTCGCGGAAGTCGAGCGACCGAGCAACGGCAAGAGTGGCCATCGTCACTTCTTCTTGCGATAGCGAGCTCCCTTCGAGGAGTTTTTTGAAGTTGATCTTTAAGTCTCTCGCGATCGCGCTCTGATGGTCTGCAAAAAGTGCTTCAAAATCATCAAGCAAAAATCCAAATGGAGCACCAAGTTCTGTATTCGGTTCAAAAGTTACGACTCCCACGAGTCCTCCTTATTAATGTTTTTAGGCAGAGAGAGTTTCTTGACCTTTTTCCCAGTTACACGGGCAGAGCTCATCAGTTTGAAGAGCATCAAGGGTGCGGAGAACTTCTTTTACGTTACGTCCAACATTGAGATCATTTGCGCTGACCCAACGAACGATTCCGTCTGGATCTACGATGTAAGTTGCACGGAGGGGCACTTTATCAATCGGATGCAAAACACCGAGTGCTTCAGACAATTCTTTTTTATTGTCAGCAAGCATCGGCAAACGAAGACCTTTTAAATCTTTATGATCTTTACGCCATGCCAAGTGAACGAACTGACTATCGCAGCTCACACCGAAAAGTTCAGCATCGCGCTCTTTGAAGTTACCGTAGTTCTTATCGAACTCTGCAATCTCAGTTGGACAAACAAACGTGAAATCAAGTGGCCAAAAAAAGTAAACGCCCCACTTTCCCTTCGCATGCTCTGCAGTTAGTTCTTTAAATTCCTTACCTGCCTCAATAGATACACAAGCTTGCATTTTATAGTCTGGAAATCTTTGTCCAATCCCGAGCATTTTATTCTCCGTCAGCTGTTAACAGTTGGCTGTTAACTGTCACAGAAACTGTTTCAGTCAACTGCTGACAGTTTGCCTGCTGACTGAGTTATAAATCCAATCGATAGTTTCGACATGGGTATAGACAACCTCTATTAAGTGTAATAGGCTAGCAATCTATGACACTTACCCAATTGTCTTATGTTGTTGCCGTGGCCGATCACCGAGGCTTTGCGCTTGCTGCGAACGCCTGTTTTATTACTCAACCGACTTTGAGCATGCAAATTCAGAAGCTTGAAGACTCGCTTGGAGTGATTCTTTTCGATCGGTCAAAGCAACCGATTGAGCCTACGGCCGTTGGCGAAATTATTATTTCTCAAGCACGAATTGTTTTGCGAGATGCTTCGCAAATTACTGAGCTCGTTAAAAATCAAACGAAAGAAGTGAGCGGAGCAGTTTCAATCGGAGTTATTCCAACTCTTGCGCCTTACTTGCTTCCGCTTTTTGTTCAGCGATTAGTAAAGGCTTATCCGAAGTTGCGCTTAACTATTCACGAACTGCAGACTGATCAAATTGTCTCGCAAATTAACAATGGCAAACTTGATCTCGGGATTTTGGTAACGCCACTCGAATCAAATCAAATTGTCGAGCACGTTTTGTTTAACGAACCTTTCTATTTATATGCGTCGCCGGATCATGTGCTGTTGAAACGAAAGACCATTCAGAAAAACGACCTAAACTCGGGAGAGATTTGGCTCTTGAGCGATGGCCACTGCTTCAGAGACCAAGCATTAAGCCTTTGTCGTGATGTAAAGTCGAAAGCCGACAGTGTCAGTAATTTCCGTTTTGAGAGTGGCAACCTCGAGACATTGAAAAAAATGGTCGACCAAGGCGCCGGCTACACCCTCCTCCCACACTTAGCGATCAAAGATCTTGTTCATCGCGAACAAAAAGAGCGCGTAAAAGAATTCGCTTCACCAGTGCCCACACGCGAAGTGAGCCTGATCCATCACCAGCACTACACTCGCAGCGCGATCATCGAAGCGATGACCTCCGAAATCCGCAAATCATTACCAAAAGATATTTTGGGCGTCGAAAAGTCCGCGTTCCGCACAGTGCCCCTCTAAAGGTACCCGGTTCCCATTCCCGAAGCGGCGCATTACCAAAAGGTACCTGGTACCTTTTCTAGCGTTTTAGGGCGCCGGGGGCGTTCCAGATTGGGAGGAAGATTGCGAGCGCGAGTAGCAAGACCATTCCGAATGTGACTGCGAGTAAGAATGGTTCAATCGCTTTAGATAAGTTATTAACTTTGTAGTCGACTTGCGCTTTGTAGTAGCGGCCCGTGCGATTCAAAACTTTTTCAAGTGCGCCCGACTCTTCTGCGACTGAAATTAATCCTGAAAGCATTTTGGGAAAGTACGGATCTTTACTCAGCGAATCGGCAATCTTTCCGCCCGCAACGACATTGCGACGACAATCTTCAACTGCAAGGCGCACCATTTTGCTTTTCAATGTTCCAGCTAAGATCTCAAGAGACTGAACAATTCCAACACCGCTTCGCACGAGCATTTCGAGCACCGCACAGAACGTATTCATTTCAGTTTCGAGAATCAAAAGCCCAAAGACAGGCGTGTTCAATTTGAATTTATCCCACAAGATCGAGCCATGCTCTGTTGCGGTCCATTTTTTGAATCCATAGACCATCGCACCAATGACGATTGCGGTTAACCACCAGTAACTCGTGAAAGCGTCAGAAATTGCGAGAACAATTCGCGTGGGGAGTGGAAGCTGCCCTGCACCCAACATTTTGTAAAAGTCCTTCATCTTCGGAATCACAAATGTAACCAGTACGATGAAAACGATCACGATCATTCCAACAACCATCTTTGGATAGAAAAGTGCTGAAGCAACTTTCTGCCGAGTAGCAGCTTCGGCTTCTAAAACTTCATAGAGGCGCGCGAGTATGGCTTCGAGACTTCCCGAAGTTTCACCAACGGTAATCATGTTCACATAGATTTCGCTGAATACTTCCGGATGTTTGGACATCGCCCGCGCCAGTGATGAACCTTCAGAAACTGCTGCAACTAAATCTTCGATGACTTTTTTCATCTTCGGATGCTCTGTTTGGCTCGCGATCAAACTTAAACCCTGCGTGATTGGAACACCAACCGCATAGATTGTTTGAAGCTGCTGAGTGAACATCAACATTTCTTTTGCCGGAACTTTACCGAAAAGATCTTTAATGCTTGCGATTGAAAACGACTTACTTAAATTCTGGAGTGAAGCTCCCCCCCATGCGCTCACTGCCAACGGCACGAGTCCCAGCCGTGTGAGTTGTTGATTCGCATCTGCCAAACTCGAAGCAGTAACTTCACCAGTTACAGCTTGGCCATTCAGTTTTCGTGCTTTGTAGATATACTTCGTCGCCGCCATTTAGAAGGTCACCGTGATATCATCTCCGCCACCTGAAGCTTTATTCGGACCCCAAGAAACCAAAGTTCTTGCTCCTGAATTATACACGATCGTTGTGCCCCAAGCGTCCAAATTCCAACTTACATCTGTACTAGAAAGGTAAGGTCCACGCCATCCACGCTTGGTAAACGGATTATAAACAGTCTGCGCACCTATAGTTGTGAGATCCGTCAGCGCCGTTGGCACTGCTCCCATATTATTTTCGAACCCTGGATTCAAATACTGTCCGTTAGCAACTCGTCGAGAGTCGCCGACAATCGCACGCTTCATTTCATTTAATTTTTCCGTGGTAACAGTAGTTTTCGCAGTGCCTGCGAAGTTGATAAAAGAAGGAACTGCAATAGCAGAAAGGATTGCGACTAGAATTAAAGCCATGAGGATCTCGACTAAACTGAAACCTTTTTCAGTCATGAGAACCTCGCAAAAACTACAGATTTTCTCTCGCAGGAAGTGCGCTGTCCATCCAGAAATCACCAGTAGCGGAGTTGTAGCACCAGCGGTCAGTGTAGACCGCAGTACCGTTGCACGCTGGTCCGGGAATATTTGCATCTCGAACGCAGTCACCACCGGCAGCGCAATCGATCACTACATTTGAAATTCCCTGAAGTGGAATTGGAAGCGCACCCTGAACAAAGGCTTGCTCGCTGGCAATGGGAACCTGAACGCCCGTGCAAGGAGCTGCACCTGAAGTGATATTGTTGTTGTTCAAATTTACGAGAGGGGGAAACGTTCCTGCAGGAGAAGCGCAACGCAGTTGCATTTGCGAATACTGTACAGCAATTCCCGTTCTTATGATTTTAAGATTCGCCTGTAGCGCGGCGGCTACAGCTTCACCTCGGAAGTTTACGAATGCGTTGATCGCAATCGCAGCAAGAACTGCGATTAGAATTAAAACCATCAAAATTTCAATTAAGCTAAAACCTTTTTGCGATCTGCTGCTTCTCATTTGAAAATCCTTTAGAAAGCTTCGTAATTCGGCAGCACTGCTGGGTTATCGTCAAGCCAAAGTTCGCCGCTCGCGGTGTTGTAGCACCATTGATCTGTAAATGTAACACCAGCTGATGCGCAGGCAGTAGCGTTGCCGCGGGTGCAGTCACCTGCGCCACCACAAGCGATTATCGTAGCCGTGGTACCCATAGGCGGGATTGGTATTGCGCCTTGGACAAACTGTCGATCGGCGCTTGGTACTTCAGTTGTAAGTGTACAACCCGAAGCTCCAGTAGTGATGTCGTTGTTATTTACGCTTGCAAGCGTAGGGTACCCGACCAGCGCGGCATCAGATCCGCAACGTAGCTGCATCTGTGCATACTGAGCGGAAATTGCAGTTCTTAATACTTTGAGATTGCCTCGAAGGGCGGCCTCTCGAGCTTCAGTTCTAAAGTTGATAAATGCGTTGATTGCAATTGCTGCTAACACCGCAATTAAAACTAGAACCATTAAAATTTCAATTAAAGAGAAACCGCGTTGGTTTTTGAATCGCATTGAAGTCCCCATTTGCTGTCCGCGCACGCTGCTAACACTCGAACGATTTACGTAAAGTCTAAAGAACTCTTACACTTAATTCAACACATCAGTTTGAAGACTTCGTTAGCAAGGCCTTGATCGAGCTTTTTTCTCTCGGAAAACGACCAAAGGTCCAAACATGGAGCGCTAGACTTAGCTTCCACTCTATAGTGCCGAAAAGAGAACTGGGAAACCCCTTTAAAGGACCAAGCAAAGGAACAGCTCCGTGTTTAACAGTTTTCTAAATTTGAAAGTAAATCCATTCGCCGAGACGCCTGACGTTCGCTTCTTCTACGGGGCAAAACAACACTCAGCCGTTCTAGAGCGCCTCGAGCAGACTCTCGATAAGGGTAATGGCTTTACAATGCTTACTGGCGAAGTCGGAACGGGTAAAACTATCCTGAGCCGTGAGTTAATCAAACGCCTTGAGCCAACGACTACGTCGGCCCTTTTGCTATTCCCGGCTTTAGAGGGTCGAGATCTTTTTGAAGCGATAGCTGAAGAGTTTGGTCTAGTTGTTGAGCCCAATTCCTCGACTAAGAGCGTGGTTTCGCAACTCGTAAACTTCCTCATCGAGAATGCTCGACAAGGAAAACGCGCCCTGTTGATTTTAGACGAAGCGCAGAATGCTTCGATCAACGGTCTCGAGAACATTCGAATGCTGAGCAACTTCGAGCAAGACTCAAGCAAGCTGATTCATATTCTTCTCGTTGGTCAGCCAGAATTAAAAACCAAACTCCAAAAGTCCGCTTGCCGCCAGATCAATCAACGCATCAGTGCTCAGCTTGAACTCGAAGGCTTAGCTGCTGATGAGGTTTCAAAATATATTCGCCACAGAATTGAAACTGCGGGTGGTGCCAACTTCGTTTCATTCAAGAACGAAACTATTCAGGGAATCTTCCAACTCTCTGACGGTCTCCCGCGCTTGATTAATCTTCAGTGTCAGCTGGCTCTCGAGTACGCAGCAAAAACTGGAAGCCGAATTATTACTAAAGCCGATCTCATCAGCGCACTTGAAAACGGAAACGTTCTTAAGCGACAGCGCTCAATGCCTTGGCGCAGAGAGGTTAAGCTAGTTCAAGTATGAGCAACATTCTCAATCGCTTAAAGAATTTAAAGAACGAAAGAACTTCTGTGCTCCGCACCGCCGAGCCAGTTGTGTCGCGTTTTGATTCAACGAAGAAAAGAAAATCACGCACTCGTGTTATTCTTTTCGTTGCGATTCTTATTGCCTGCTCGACACTTGGCTACCAAGCGAAACTTCGCTTCTATCCGACGCCAGCACCAGCTGCGGCGCCAGCGATCGATCTCGCCAATCTTGAAAATCAACAAAACGATCTCGCCATTACTACTTACAAGCAAGGTGATTACACAAAGTCGGTTGAAGCATTTGAAACTCTCGTCAATTCGCATCCGAAGCGCGCTGAGTTCCACGTGAACTTGGCGATGGCTTATCAGCAGCTTTCTAAATTTGATAAAGCTCAAGAACAATTGCAACTTGCGGTGGAGCTTGATCCGAAAGATAGCTACGCATTCAATAACCTTGGATTGCTCGCGCTCCAAACGAAACAATTAAAACTTGCAGAGAAGAGTTTCACACAAGCTTACGAACTTAATTCTCAATCACCAGAGATTACTCTCAACCTGGCTTCGTACTACGAAAAAACGAAACAGCTTAAAAAGTCTGTTGTGACTTATCAGAGATATCTAAAGTTACCTAAGGCTGATCAAAAAACGGCTGAGCTTGTGAAGAAAAGAATTCCGCGCCTAAGTTCACTAAGCGTGCAAGAAGAAGAGGGGACTTAATGGAACTCCAAAATCTTCTTTCGTTTAGAAATGTATTAAGTACCGGGATTGATCTCGGTCAACGCAATGTGAAATGCGTTCAGCTTCACAAATCTCACAAGAAAGTTGTCTTAGACAACTTGTTCATGCTCGACCTTGCCAAATCGAATGATGACTATCCAAACAACTTACAGCTTGCGCAAAAACTTGCGGCAGCTGTCGAAGTTAACGGCTTCAATAAAACTAAAGTAAGCATTTCTGGTAATAATCGCCACGTGCAGATGCTCGACTTCACTCTTCCGATCATGCCACCAAAAGAATTACGTTTGGTGATTGCGAAGAATCTTGAGGACACACTCAAGCGACCAATTAGCGAAATCACTTTTGACTACACAGCTATCGCTGAAGGCGATGGCCAGATCGTTCGTGTTTATTTTTCAGAAGTTCAAGACGTGATTCAAACTATCGAAGCTGTTCGCGCAGCTAAATTGAATCCAGTCGAAATGAACGCAAGCTTTTTAGCTATCGCTGAAATGCTTCAGTTCAACGAATACACAGAGCCGAACAAAGCTTACATCCTAGTTGATCAAGGCGAGCGCTCAACACGCACTTCGTTAATGCTTGGCCATGAAGTAATCGCTTCGAACTGTTATCCAGAGGGATTGGGAATGATTAATTCAAACCTAATCCTAGCTAAAGACATGAGCTACGATGAAGCCGAGCAAATCAAAACATTACAGTTGGGCTCGAAAGGTGCTGACGACGAAACTGCTCGCGCTGTGGTGGATGATTCTTATGGCTTAATCGTCGAGAGCATTCAGAACACAATCGACTTCTACTTAGAACAAGAGCTCGGCGTTGCAGTAAAAGAAATTTTCTTAACTGGCGGAGGAAGTGTCTACGGATCCATCCAGCAGCTATTGACGACTCACTACAAAATGCCAGCGACGCAAGTGAATCCATTCAGAAATATCGAAACTTTAGGGCCGAACTCAAAGGTTGATCCTTTGACTGTTGCAACCTTAGCACCGTTCATGGCAGTAGCAGTTGGGCTATCTTTGGGAAGGATTGACTGGTGAGAAAACATCAGAAGGTCAATCTTATTCCAGCTTCTCACAAGGCGCCGCCGCTCGTGTCGGTGGACCAACTTATTATTTTCGGCATCTTCCTAGTTGTCATGGGTTGCGGTCTACACTTTTACTCTCAATCGCAAACTGTGACCAATCTTACCAACGAAGTAGCTCTACTCAGCTTACGCTCAACAGAAACTGAGCGCAAAATTCAAGAAGCTACCACGATGATTGATGCGAGCGCTGTTGTCGGTGAACAAGAAACTCTGATTCGACAAGTTATCGGGAGCAAACCGAACTGGGCCGACGCATTTAAAGAGCTTAGCTTGGTGATTCCGCAAGAAACTTGGTTGAGCCAGCTAGTTCTCAAGAACAATGCCGGCCAAATTGCAGTTTCGATTCGCGGAGAAACTTCTTCGCAAGCGAATATGGCTAACTTCTTGTCGTCTCTCGAGCGATCAGAGTTTTTCAATAACATTCTTATGATTTCGTCGAAGCTGAGTGAGCAAACAAGCCCACCACTTTATAGCTTTGAGTTCGCAGCACCAGGTCTAGAGTCAACCCTCAAGGGGCAAGCGGCCAGAGGGATCAACCAGTGAAGAAGATGAATAAGCGAGAAAAGATTTTAGGCTCAGCGATTCTTGTGTGCTTGCCACTCGTCTACCTGATGGTGGTTTCACCGCAACAATCACTAAAGATAGTTGAACTTACAACTTCTGTGCAATCTGCGACAACTGCTCTTCAGGCGAGCGAGTCTACTCTCGCTGGGATGATGACAAAAGTGGTTGCCTCTCAAAAGACTTTAGATTCGAACGACGAAGTAAAGCGCTACCTCGAAGCCAATCGACACATGTCAAATTTGCTTCGAAAACTTGGCGCCGATGAACAAGAGCGCGGAATGATTCTTAAGAACATCACGGTCGATCAGAACAAGAAGTTGAATAACTTCTATCAGACGACAATGAAGGTCGAAGTTGAATCGTCGTTTGTCGCGCTCGGAAACTTCCTTGGCGCACTTAGCGACACTGAAACATTGATTGATGTCAAAACTGTTTCGCTTAATCGAATCGACAGTGATTTGAAACGATGTACCGCGGTCATTGAAGTACACGGCTACTTTAACGAGGGGCCAAAGCTATGAAATTAACAATCTTCCTCTTCGCACTCATTACTTTCTTTGCGATCGGCAGCTTCGCTGGCGAAACGGTAATTGCAGGAGCGAATGGCAAGGCTAGCACAATTGTTGGCGTTGATGACTCTCATTTAGAAAAGCAAGTTTCTTACGAATGGGGAACTGACCCGTTCTACAAAACTCCTGGGTTTGTTAAGGGCCTTAAAGTTTCGGAAACAAAGCTTGAGCTCAAAGGTATTTTGCATGGAGATGACGACGAATCGTCAGCGATCATCAATCGCAAGACTGTTTATGTGAACTCAGTGATCGACGGCTACGCTGTTCGAGAAATTGGCGACAACTACGTTGTGGTCGAAAAAGGCGAAACACTGCGCGAATTACAACTCGCACCGATCCAAAATAAATCTAACTCTGAAATCAACGCTTATGATCGTCTTCCGGCAATGGAAGAAGATCCAGGGGTGAAAAAATGAAAAACTTATTAAAACTGACAGCCGCATTATTGCTTTGTGTTTGTCTCCCCTTGACCGGCATGACTGCTGAATCGAAAAAGAAGCCAAAGACATTCTCGATCAACTTCGAGAACACAGATATTCGTTCAGCACTCGAGTTGCTTGCGGGTCGTGCGGGTCTTCGCCTTTCAGCATCGCAAGAAATCACTGGAACAATTAATTATTCATTCGCGAACGTAACACTCGACGGAGCTTTGAAACAAATCTCTCGCGAGAACGGATTAAGTTATAAGTACACTGAGAGCGGCCAACTTCAGGTGATCAAGGCATTCAGCGGCGACCCTGATCGCGCGCCCGCAAGCGAAGGATTCAGCAACTCAAGACAGATTAAGCTGAAGTATTTAACTGTCAGTGACGCTTTCTCTCTAGTAAGTCCGATCGCTGGTAAAGAAGATAAAATCATTCAAGATGCGCCAAGTAACTCAATTGTGTTCATGGGTTCAGATGCAACTTTTGAATCGATTAAGCAAACGATTGCGACATTTGATCAAATGCCGCAACAGATTTTGATCGAAGCGAATATCGTGGAACTTAATAAAAACAAATCTCGCGAATTTGGTTTCTCATATGGTGATTTCACTGGCGCTGGCAAAGTTGATGGCTCGGCCGTTATTTCGAATAAAATGCCAGACCCAGGTAACTTCGCATTGCAGTTGGGAATGGGTCGAATTGACGGAATCGCATTAGCAGCTCGCCTAGCTGCTGCGGAACTTGAGGGTGCAGCTAAAATTCTATCGCGACCAAAAGTTGTAACGATTAACAACCGCGCCGCAATGATTAACAGCACAATTACCTACAGCATTCGAACAGTGGCTGCAGTCAGCAACGGCTCGGGCTCGGCAACAACTGACAAAGCCGCTGCCGGAGTTGCATCAGTAAGTGCTGGCCTCAGCCTTAGCGTTACACCAACAGTTGTTGGTGATGATCAGGTAAAGCTGACTATTGCTGTGAATAACAGTGAGCCGGATTTATCAGCGGCCGTTGATGGAATTCCTGGGATCGTTAGTAACAGCACGAACACAGAAATTATCGTGCAGAACGGAAAGACAGCTTCGGTTGCCGGATTGATTAAGAATCAATTCTCAGAGTCTGAAAGTGGTGTTCCGTTCCTTAGAAAGATCCCACTCATCGGCTGGTTGTTCACGAGCAACTCAAAAGCTGATCGAGATAAAGAGTTGATGGTGTTCATCACTCCGAAAATCATTGAGCGAAATCATCAAGAATTGAATAGCGACATGGAAGCGATCAAAAAGCGATACCCAGAAGTTGTTATTGATAAAGCTTCGAAGAAGAAAACTGCAGAGGCTCAACAGCGTGTGCCTGCAACGACGAATTAATTAGAAGCCGAATTAAAAATCAGCTCCGACTGTACCGCGAAGAACTTCTTCGACAGTCGTGATGCCGGCTTTGATTTTCTCGATGCCATCTTGGCGCATCGTCTTAAATCCTCGGCCCTCAACATACTCGCGAACTTGCTCAGCAGTGGCCCCGTCGTTAACTAACTTTCGCAATTCGCGATCGATCGTGAGTAATTCGTAAATTCCTTCGCGACCTAAGTAGCCAGAGTTAAAGCACTCAACGCAACCCTTTGGACGAAGTAGCTTTCCGGACTTAGCAAGAATCTCAGCTGCAAGCTCTGAGTCGCTGTCTTTCAAATCTGTACTCACCTCTTGGCAATCCTTACAGATCTTTCGCACCAGGCGCTGAGCACAAACACCGAGCAACGAAGACGAAATCAAGAATGGATCAATTCCCATATCAGCAAGACGACTAATCGCAGTCACAGCGTCGTTCGTGTGAATGGTACTAATAACCAAGTGACCCGTTAAAGCTGCGCGAATAGCAATCTCGGCAGTCTCTTTATCTCGAATTTCACCGACCA
>JAYSYM010000396.1:0-4285 GCA_043727635.1 Bdellovibrionales bacterium
GGTACCTAAACGTCCAGATCTTCGACAGGCGTATAACGTCAATCGCATTTCTAGGCGCCTTTGTTCCCAAAACGAATTAAACTGGGTTTCAGCTGGCAAAGTGTTGCAACAGGGTAGTGCAGGAGGATCAGATGACGAAACAAGCCTTAGCAATTGTGGTGGTTACGCTCGTAGTGTTCTTGGGCTTCAGCGTTTCAGCATTTGCGGGAAACAATCCGCGAATCGATCAGGCGCTGATGGAGAATTTGGCAGAGAAGCAAGCTTTGAAAGCAGAGATTAGCCAAAATGACGAGCCGACGACGTCGCAAGTAAATTCGAAGTATCGCGCCGTTGAAATTCTAGAAATGGGCGATGAACTGGGTGGCTACACTAGCTCAACGGGTCTAGCTGAAGAGACAACTTATAAAGCTGTTCAAGCTCTCGAGTAGTCGTTACAGCAATCGACTCTTTAATTACAGGCTACGCCTGTGTTCAATTAGAATGCATTTATTCGACACGACTTGCAGTCCCAAGCGTCGTGCTTTTTCTTCGGCTTCAGCGTGCGAAATTCCAAGTTGTAGCCATAACATTTTTGGCTTCAACCCACGCGCAATCATCTTCTCGATTTCATCGACTACTCCAGGAATAGCTTCAGAATTTCTGAACACATCAACGATGTCTGGAGCAGTTTTCAATTCGCTCAAACTCTCAACTATCGGCCGTCCAAGAATTGGTTTATGCCCACCTGGACGCACGCCAGTGATGTCATAACCTTGCTCAATCAGATATTCAGTTACGTGATGGCTCGCGCGAGATGGATCCGGACTTAGTCCGATGACGGCGACTGATTTTGCGTTGGCAAGTGCGTCGCGAATTTGTTGGTCTGATATTTTCTCTGACATGTTCTCTGGTAGATTCTCTGGCATGAGTGATTACACTAGTTTTCGCTTGCCGTGACTAGCTAAAATTTCTAGAGTCTCTTCACGGTCAATCAGGCAATTAGTCATACGGAGATTTAGTGAGCAGCTTTGAACTCATTTCGAAACACGGCGATCACGAACAAGTGGTCATTTGTAACAATAAAGAAATTGGCCTAAAAGCCATCATCGCAATTCACAACACATCACTCGGTCCTGCACTCGGCGGAACAAGAATGTGGAATTATAAAACCGAAGAAGAAGCAATGATCGATGTTCTTCGACTTTCTAAAGGCATGACTTACAAAGCGAGCGCTGCAGGATTAAATCTTGGTGGCGGCAAAGCTGTGATCATCGGTGACCCGAAGACTCAAAAGAACGAAGCGATGTTCCGAGCGTTTGGTCGCTTCGTAAATTCTCTCAATGGTCGTTACATTACTGCTGAAGACGTCGGAACTACTGTTAAAGATATGGAATATGTTTTCATGGAAACTCCATGGGTAACCGGAATTCCAAAAGCGTTCGGCGGATCGGGTGATCCAAGTCCCTACACGGCACACGGTGTATTGATGGCAATTAAAGCCTCAGCAAAAGAGCAGATGAAAGTTGACTCAATAAAAGGGATGAGAATTGCTGTCCAAGGGTTGGGAGCTGTTGGTTCACACTTAGTTGAGTACCTCGTCGCTGAAGAAGCTCAAGTTATTGTCGCCGACATCGATATCGGTCGAGTTAAGCTAGTCGCTGATAAATACAAAGTGAGAGCCGTTTCTCCAGAAGAAATCGTGTATCAAGATTGCGACATCTTCGCACCGTGTGCGATGGGTGCGGTGATTAACGATCAATCAATTCAAAAGTTAAAATGTAAAGTGGTAGCTGGTGGAGCAAACAACCAACTTGCAGAAGCACGTCACGGCGACATGCTTCGCGAGATGGGAATCTTGTATGCACCGGATTATGTTGCTAATGCTGGCGGCTTAATGAACGTCTTCGTAGAGCTCGAAGGTTATTCACCTGAACGTGCGTTCGATAAAACTCGTCAAGTGTATGACAACTTGTTGCAAGTCTTTGCGATCGCAAAGCGCGACAACGTCGCAACCAATGTTGCCGCTGACCGCGTCGCAGATGAACGCATTAGAGTGATCGGCAAGCTTAAGCAAAGTCACCAAGGTCTTTCATCGCGACCTTATGCAACTCTTCGTGAAGTTAAAAATCGATAGTAGGGGAACATCATGGCAAAAAAGATTTCAAAAGAAGAACTTCGATCACCTGACGCTTTTGTGAAGACAATGGAGCAAGGCTACAGCTTCACAACCCGTTACGGAAAATCAATTGCAGCGCTGTTCATAGTTGGGCTCGTGGTAGCTGTTGGAGTGGTTGTAACTAACTTTCTAAAAGAACGAAAAGAAAATGCAGCGGTGCAAGCTCTCTATCAACCGCAAAGTGAATACAAAAAATTACAAGATCAGTATCAACAGGCAAAGGCTCCCGCGGACGTGAAGACCGATCTAAAAACTCCGAAGCCAGTCGCTGCAACAGGCGACCTGCAAAAGGATTATGGAACGGTGATTCCTGGATTTGAATCAGTCATTAAAGAACATTCCGGAACTGTAGCTGCGGGACAAGCGGCTGTTTACTTAGCTTCCATCTACCAAGAGCACGGCAAACTCGACGAGGCCAAGGCAGTTCTCGAAAAGCCTTTGAAAGATTTAAGTAAGGACACTTTAATCTACTCAGTTGCAAATATGGTTTACGGAAACATCTTGGCTTCACAAGACAACTGTAAAGATGCAGTCGCATCTTTTGAGCGAGTGAAAAACTTTTTAAGTGTCGATGCTTCAGTTAAAGCCGGGGTTTGTTACGAGAAGCTCGGACAACTCGACCGAGCCGCTGAAATGTATCGCAAGGCGAGCACTCAATCAGAATCATCGTCTTCGCTTGCAGCAAAGGGTTACTTACGAGCTCTTGAACAGAAGCGACAAACTCAACAGCAACCGGCGGCAGGGCAGGCGGGCTAATGTTTTTAAACTCGCTTAGCAAAGCTACTCTACTTGCAGCCGTAATTTTCGTTTCGGCCTCTTGTAGTTCACTCAAAACTTCACCTACATCACGCAAACTAGTTTTCGAAAAAGAGTGGGTTCGTCAGACGACTGAAACTGAATTTACAGGCTACCGCCGAATGAACCGAATGAGTCCGCTACTCCTTGAACAATTAATAGTTCAGGGAAACTCGATTGATGGGTTAGTAGCCTACAATCGAACGTCAGCTGCTGAAGTCTGGCGAATAAAATTGGAAAATGGCGTTGAAGGCGGAGTTGCTGCTTCTGGGAATCGTTTGTTCTTTGGATCAAGCGATGGTCAGTTCTATGGCGTCGACATGATTACCGGGAAAATTCTCTGGTCATTCCCAGCGCGTGCTGAAACTTTGGCTGCACCTTCTGTTGAAAATAATGTGGTGTACTTTGAAAGTGGCGCCGACGTTGTTTATGCGCTCGATGCGACTTCAGGAAAACTTCTTTGGACTTATAATCGGCAGACTACGACTAGCCTTTCGATTCGCTCAACAACAACTCCTACGATCGCCGGCGACAAGTTATTAGTTGGCTTTAGTGATGGATACGTTGTTGCTCTAAAGAAATCTGATGGAACACTGATTTGGGAACGCAAACTCGGCACCCAAGGTCGCTTCCGTGATGTTGATTCTACCCCTGTGGTTAATGGCAGCGTTCTTTATACATCTTCATTCGATGGAGCGCTCTTCGCGCTAAAAGTTGAAAGCGGCGAAGTCGTATGGCAAGTCGATCGCGGAGGCTTTACACCAGTCACTGTGCAAGGTGATCGAGTGTACATGTCATCAAGCGACGGTCAGTTGATGGCGCTCGACAAAGGCTCAGGTAAAACCGTTTGGTTTAAAAATATCAAACGCGGCATTTCCACCCAGCCCGTATACTATAAAAACTTTTTGATTTACGGAGAAACCGAAGGAAATTTGGTTGCTGCGGACGCCAACACTGGCGAGCCTGTTGCGCAATTTGCTCCCGGCAGGGGATTGATCGCTCAACCTACTGTTGACGAGAAGACTGGCCGAATTTACTTCGTTTCAAACAATGCAAATTTGTTCGCGATGAAACTTAGCTACATTCGCCCGAATTACTTGTTGCCGTGGCAGAAGGAGCAAAAACAATGAAACTAGCTTTATTGTTTTCGCTCGGAGTGCTTACCGCATGCGCAAGCGGTCCGTGTAACAACCAAGCACGAAATACTGATGCTCAAGTAGCAGTTGCTCCTTCATCGGCAAGCTCAGCAGCAGCGCCCGAAGCTACATCTTTGAAAATTTATAAAGCCGATGGAAGTAAGCAATGCGGGCAGGGCAAAGCTATCGACTTAAAGGT
>JAYSYM010000397.1:0-1296 GCA_043727635.1 Bdellovibrionales bacterium
CGCTCTTTGGCGAACACGCCGACAACAGAGCAGCAGAAGCAATGGCAACGATTCTCGTTAGATTTGATTTCACTTTGTGTCCCCCTCGAACAGTCGGTAGCAACTTGTCTCCGAACTGATGTTCATAAACTAAACGTGAGAGACATTTGCAAACACTTCGCCAAGTTTTGTAGAGGATTTCGCACCTTGCATCGCAGCGAGCGCGGGATACGGGAATGAAATTCAGGGCGGCCAGATTTAGTTGCTTATCTTTTTTTGGCTCCGCCAAAAACAAAAAGCCCAGCCTAGGCTGAGCTTTTTGACTATCTTCATCTAAAGTCGGGCGACTATCGTCTGCCGGACTTTATTTTCACCTGCATTTTAGAGATCAAGTGAACGGCCATCTTCTCGTGAACTTTGCACATTTTAAGTTCGTCACGGCGATATGAACGCTGTGAAGGAGTTAAAGTGCCAGTCTCAAGTTCCATTTCGTAATCCATTTTAGAGCCACGGATTCCGTCGAGTTCTTTAGTCTGTTGCTTGAAGAGTTTTGAAACTCCTGAAAGTGGAGCTACTTCGAGCCACTCTTGCTTATTCTTGTACCAGCTCACCATGCGTAAGAAGCGAGCTTTGTTTTTTGCCAACGTGAAGCGTGGCATCTGCTCGTCAGCTAACTCTAAAATGTTCTCAATCGAATCGACATCAAAGTCGTTGTCTTCATCATCAGTGATGTTGTTAAGCATTGCTGCTGGCGGGGGAACCATCTTCTTTAGTTCCTGCAAGTTCTCAATCTCAGATGAATTCAACACTACGTGTCCTCCTGGCTGAACAATAATCGGTACTGCATTTGTATATGCGGTCTATTGGGGAGCCTCTTATATATCACAGTTATCAAATAACGAAAGGGGCTGCTCAGGTATAGCCTACTTCAGCTTTATAGACTATTAATTTTGTCGTGATTTCAGTATGTTACGCGATCTTCATGCATGGAAAAAGGTGCATAACCCTTTCAAAAATCGCAAATAGAAATAATTCCGACGGACACCTGTCGGTCAATTAATGACGATTCGCCTCGATAGTTTTCGCCATCTCGACAGCAAAGTAAGTAAGAATCATGTCTGCACCCGCTCGCTTTATAGAGAGAAGTGATTCAGACATTGCTCGATCTCCATCAATCCAGCCTTTTTCAGAAGCAGCTTTGATCATCGAGTACTCGCCACTGACTTGATACGCAGCAACTGGAACATCGAAGCTCGCTCGCACAAGTTGAATGATGTCGAGATAAGCGCCCGCCGGTTTCACCATCACGATGTCTGC
>JAYSYM010000398.1:0-1295 GCA_043727635.1 Bdellovibrionales bacterium
TTAAATTGAACAACGAGCTTTCTTCCGTCAGCTGTATTGGGAGCGTACGACACTCCAATGGTACAACTCGGAACTGTTAAACTTCCTCGGTTCGCAAAAATTCGGTTCAGCGAATTTCCTCCGTCAACACCAACACCGACGCGCACGCCTTCACCGATCGTGAGAACGAAAATGCCTTTTGATCCTGTCATGTTGAGAGATTGCGATTCTTGGAAGAGCAAACAGTTCTCTGCACCAGGTGATCGAATCTGAATGTCAAAGAATACGCTTGCAGCTTCGAGAGTTAAGCCATCAGGTTTGATGATGCGACCGTGATACGTAAGGCCGCTCGCGCCAAATGCTGACAACGGAACACTAAGAAAAATTAGTGAAGCGCATAAGCCGACTATGTTTGTAACAAAGTTTCGTTTATTCATTGTCTTTCGCATAAGTTATTCGCGATTAACTATTACCAGTAATCTTATCGGATACTTACTACCCTGACCTGAAGTAAGAGTGAAATTTTTCTGTCTCAGAACGAAACGGCAGAAGGTGATTCATCGCAAACGGACGATGAACAAAACTTACCGATCAAAAATGAAACGTATTGATTCGAGATTGTCTCGAAAGGACTACTCGAGGATTACACCCTGAACGGTCATTTGTACTTTGTAGCCGCCAGAAGTTGTTGCTTGAAGCTTATCAAGTGTACTACCCGCGGAAGACTGGACTCGATAGCCACCGATAGTGAGCGATGTCTGTTCAGAGCTAGACACGATTTCGGATCCAGCACCTTTCTCTAATACAGAGATAGAAGGACGCTTCTTCTTACCACCAATAGTTCCGCTTACTTTACCGCAAGCAGTGGTAGAGAGAATGAGAGCTACTAAGAATAGAGCTTTAGATTGCGCCTTCATGTAGCTCTTATCGGAGAAACTGGCGCGAGGTTTAAGGGCGTCCCAACATGGGACGCACCTCAAGGGTTACTTTAACTATTAAAGCGAAAGGGCCTTCTTCACAGCTGCTTCGACGTTCAACAGCCCATAACCGAACGTATTGTTTGGAATCACTGTCCCAGCCACTCCCCCACAAGTCTGCGAAGACACTGAAGGCACTGCAGTGGAGCGTAAAATCTCAATCGTACGATCAATTTCACCAACTAGCTTCGGCTGCGCTGACCACAAGAGTGCAACAGCACCCGCTACGTGTGGACCTGACATGCTAGTTCCACTCCAAAAACCTTCTTCGTATTTTCCACCTGGAACACTCGAGCGAATCGATACGCCCGGAGCCGTGATATCAGGACCAACTTTTCC
>JAYSYM010000399.1:0-4274 GCA_043727635.1 Bdellovibrionales bacterium
AGCTGAAGCGCCCTCTTGCGATCAGCAGTTCCGCTCTTGCAATCAGTACAACCTTGATTCAATTCATCCATCGAATTGACACGCGCACGCTCTGACAACAAGTCAGCAAGTCGCAACGTCACGGCAACAGATGAGGGATCATTTTGAGGGAGACTTGATTGAACAAGACCCAACTTTTTAATCAGTAGGTCTCGTGTTCCGGCATCATCGGCAGCCAGAGCTGAGAGCGAAACTAAGCTTGTTAACACTGCCGCTATTAAAGTCGGCGCTAGTCTTAAATCGGTCATCCAAAACCTCTTTTAAGTTCTAAAAACTTTCGAACTACTTCATCAATACAGCAAAGCGAACATCGCTATAGCCAGCTTGTGCAGCTGCTACCACGATTTGATTCAAAGAATCGTACTTGATTCTTCGATCCGCTTGGATCGTCACGATACCTGGGTAATCCACACCTGGGTTCGTTTCTGCGAATTCCTTACGTAATGTAAGGAGCTCAGCAGTGATCGTTGCTGAAGTAACTTCCTTGTCTTCTAAGAACATTTTATCTTTTTCGATCTTCACTACCGGATTACGCTCTAAAACCTCAGCCAGACCTGCCGTTGGCAATTCTTGATCTTTGCCCATCACTAAAAGGTCACCTGAGCTTGAGAAACTCATTAGTAGGAAGATAACCAAAATTGAGAACGCATCGATTAATGCTGTAAGCAGTAGATCGAGCGCCAAAACTCTCTTCCATTTTCCTGCCTTCGGTCGAATCACCGACTGATTAGCAAGAACACTTTGGAGAGCTGTCATTTCAAGAACACTTTGATTTGCTAACATAAAATTACCTGTCCTTGGTTAAAGCGGCTCTTTGTGAGCGCTTTCCGTCTAAGCGGCTCTTTATGAGCGCGTTCCGTCAAAGCGGAACGACACCCAAATCAACGAGTCCTTTGCGTTTGAACTGATCCATCAATCCAATAATATCTTCGTAAGCTGAGTTGGCTTGGGGCTTAAGGAGAGCAGTACGAAGATTTGGATCAACTGATACCAATTCATCTAGCGCTTTTTGAAGTTCGGCAGTGTTTAGCTGGCCATCGACACCTGCAACTTTTAGGTTCGCGAGTTTCGCTGGAATTTTTGCAGAGTCCTGAATTTTAAGATTCAATTCTCCGTTGGCACCCATCGCTACCCATAAAACCGGCTTCTTTTCAGTTTCAGCAACTGACTGTCCACCAATCGCCTGCTTCACATTCATCGATCCAACACTCACCCACACTGCTGTTAACAACAGGAAGCAAATGCAGACCGACAGTAAATCGATGCAAGGAATTAGGTTGATCTCAAAATCGAGATGTTTACCGTTCTTCTGCATGACTAAAACCTAAACCGAAGCTTGGTTGTTAAGGTGAGCAGTGCGCTCAGTAGCTGCAGGACGAACGATATTTTTAAAGCCTACTGGCTCGTAAGTGTAGCTTAGCCAATTGAACACTTTAAGTGCGCTATGGTTCATGTCTTCAGACAAGTGGTTCGCGCGGTTCGCAAGAATTGCGTAACCAACGAGTGCCGGAATCGCAACGATAAGACCGTATGCTGTTGCGTTCATCGCTTCAGAAATACCAGCAGCAAGAAGCGTCGCTTTTGCAGATGGGTTCGCGTAAGAAACCGCAGCGAATGACTTAATCATCCCAGTGATTGTTCCAAGAAGACCTGTAAGAGTCGCCACGTTACCTAGCATTGCAAGGAAACCAGTTCGGTAATCAAGCTTTGCATTCTCTTCTAAAAGAACTTCGTCCATCTTCGCTTGGATCTCTTCTTTTCCACCAAGATTGAAAGCAGCTTTCGCGCCCGCAACAGTTGCGCGAACGATCGGCTCGTTAAAGGCAGGCGTAGTAGTTTGATTTAAGATTGAATCAAGCTCGCCACGTCGAATTTTATCTTCGAAGTTATTAGCGAAACTCGCTTGATTGATTTTACGCTTGTAAAACAAGACATAAGATCGCTCCGCGAGAATAGCGATTGATGCAATTTGAAGTGCGAGAATTGGCCACATCCAAAAGCCACCGTGCCCGAACGCAATACCAATCTGTGTGAGAAATTCCATTTTCTGCCCCTCCGTGTTTAGAAATGTACAACTCTGTTGAAAAGCAGAACAAATGTGCAAAGTGATGTCTAGCGCGGGCTCACGCGCTGGCACTCCGAGTTAAAATTTGGGAGGGTTAAAACAATCTACCAGCGGGATTCTTTGAACCGTTCTGTAGCCCGAACAAGTGCATCGACAATGCCCGGCTCACTCGCGGCATGACCCGCATCCGGAATAATATTTAGCTCAGCCTCCGGCCAAACTTTGTGTAAGTCCCAGGCATTTTTGATCGGACAAACAACGTCATAGCGGCCGTGAACGATTACGGTTGGAATATGGCGAATTTTGAAAACGTCTTCAAGCAACTGATCCGGGTGTCTGAAAAACGCATTATTCATAAAGTAGTGGCACTCGATTCGAGCAAGTGAAAGCGCCATGTGATCAGCCTCAAAAGCAGTCTTCGCTTTTGTATCGGGGATTAAGTGAAGCGTTCCACCCTCCCACCCGGACCATGCTCTCGCGGCTTCCATTCTTACATTTGAATCATCAGAAGTGAGTCTTCGGTAGAAAGCCGGAACCATTTCGCTGCGTTCTGGTGATGGAATCGGAGCAATGTAGTCTTCCCAGAGATCGGGATAAATGTAGCTCGCACCTTCTTGATAGAACCATTTTATCTCTTCAGGCCGACACATGAAAATTCCGCGAAGCACTAAGTGAGTAACAACTTCTGGGTGAGCTTGCGCATAAGAAAGTGCAAGAGTACTCCCCCATGAGCCACCAAAAACCATCCACTTATTAATACCCAAATGCTTTCGAATTTTTTCTATATCGGAGACTAAATCCCAAGTCGTGTTGTTATCGAGCGATGCGTGCGGCTTACTTTGGCCAGCACCTCGTTGATCGAACAAAATTACGCGGTAATGTTGTGGATCGAAAAATCGTCGATGAGTTCCACTCAATCCAGCACCCGGGCCGCCATGAAGAAATACGACTGGCTGCCCTTTAGGATTTCCAACTTCTTCGACGTAAAGATCGTGAACGTCAGAAACTTTTAATCGGAAAGTATTATAAGGAGTAAGTTCCGGAAACAAACTGTAGCTCATACTTTAGCTTCTACCGGTGCTTCCGAAGCCACCCGCTCCGCGAGTCGTGTCACTTAACTCTTCAACGAGAACGAACTTCGCCTGAATGACAGGACAAAGTACGAGCTGAGCAATGCGCTCTTGATCTTTAATTTCAACTGGCTCTTGACCATGATTAATGACGATGATTTTTACTTCACCGCGATAGTCCGCATCGATTGTGCCCGGAGTATTCACAAGGCTCATGCCATTCTTGATTGCCCAGCCACTACGCGGGCGCGCTTGAATTTCATAGCCAGCTGGAATTTCGAAGCTTAATCCTGTCGGAATCAAGTCGCGCTGGCCTGGCTTTAAGGTAATCGAAGTTGTGAGCTGCGCCCGAACATCAACTCCGCTCGCAAGCTCTGTCTGGTAAGCCGGTAACTCGCCTTTAAAATGCGAAAGCTTTTTAATTTTTACGTCTACTCTTTGCACTCTTTAACTCCATCGCTCCCATGAGCAAAAGTCCTAAGTCATCTGGGCGAATAAATTTTTCGATGTAAGCATGAATTGTATCGAGATTAACTCTTTCAATTTCTTGAATGACTCGCTCAACCGAACGGAATTCTCCGAACACCATTTCATTTACACCGAGAGAATTCATCCGGTTCTCAATATCGTCAGCACCTAAAAGGATCTGACCTTTGACCTGAGTTTTATAAAGATCAAGATCGGCTCTTCGCATACCACTTTTGCGAATCTCTTTTACTTCATTCTGCGCAATCTCTATGACTCGCTTTACGTGTTTAGGCTCAGTACCTGCGTAGATGAGCATGAGGCCAGTGTCAGTGAAGGTACTCAAGTGACTATATATAGAGTACGAGAGGCCCTCCTCTTCTCTGACCTTTTGATAAAGCCTTGAAGTCATCCCTCCGCCCAAGAGAGAATTAACGATGAAGCCTTCAAAGCGAAGCTCATCAGTGAAGCTAGCTGCAGGTAAACCCATCAAGATATGCACCTGTTCAGATGGCTTCTTGATGATGTCGTTGAATTCTTTCGGTTCAATGTACTTAAATTTTTGCGCAGTCTTTTTTGAAGTGGCCTTCGGCGCATTCGGCAATGCCTTTTTAGGCTTTGCTTTTTTGGAGTCG